>JANNQY010000232.1:0-1534 GCA_031400995.1 Lysobacteraceae bacterium | reverse complement strand
TCGCCTTCATGCACCTTGGCAATCTCGCGCAAGCCGGTGAGGTGGTCGCCGTCAGCGCCGTCCTGGATGCGCCCTGACAGCAGCCGCAGCGTGAGGTGCCACGTGCCGTCGTGGCCTTCGACCCAGCCAAAACGGTCGCCGCTGTGTTCGAAAGCGAAGGGCCGCGCCGGAGCCAGAGAGAACCCGGTGCGACCCTCCACTTCCGATTTGAACCATGCCACGCCGCGGTCATCGAGCGTGTACTTGAGCCGCGCGCGCTTGCGCACCGCGCGGTTGCCGTAGTCGCGCTGCGCAGTCACCACGGCCGTGGCCACGGCGATCACCTGGTCGGGCGTGACGAAGCCGATGACGTCGGCCAAACGCGGGTAGGTTTCAGCATCGCCGTGGGTGGCGCCCATGCCGCCGCCGATGCTGACGTTGTAACCCTGCAGCGCGCCGTCTTGCAGCACCGCGATGAAGCCCAGGTCCTGGGCGAACACATCCACGTCGTTCACCGGCGGGATGGCGAACCCAATCTTGAACTTGCGCGGCAGATAGGCGTTGCCATAAATCGGCTCGTCCTCGCTGCCGCTGCCGGCCACGCGCTCCTCGTCCAGCCAGATTTCGTAGTAGGCGCGGGTGTTTGGCAGCAGGTGCTCGGACAGGGCCGCGGCCTGCGCGTACACCGCGGCATGCGCGCGCGACTCCAGCGGATTGGCCGCCACGGCCACGTTGCGGTTGACGTCGCCGCAGGCCGCCAGCGTGTCCATCAACTGGGCGTTGATGGCCTGCATGGTGGGCTTGAGCCGGCCCTTGATGACGCCGTGGAACTGGAAGGCCTGGCGCGTGGTGATGCGCAGCCCGCGCTCGGCGTAGGTTGTGGCGATGGAGTCCAGGCCCAGCCACTGCGCCGGCGTCACCACGCCGCCGGGCGTGCGGGTGCGGATCATGAAGCTGTAGTCGGGCTCGAGCTTGGCTACGCGGCGCTCCTCGCGGATGTCGCGGTCGTCCTGCTGGTAGCTGCCGTGGTATTTGATCAGTACCTGATCGGCGTCGGCCAGCGCGCCGGTGACCGGGTTGGCCAGGCTCTGCACCAAAGTGCCGCGCAGGCGCCCGCTGTCGTTCTTGATCTCTTCCACCGAATGCGCGGACATCAGTACACGTCCCGGGCGTAGCGGCCCTGCTGCTGCAGGGTGTCCAGGTAGTCGCGCGCGGCCTCTTCGTCGTGTCCGCCCTGCGTGGCGATCACGTCCAACAGCGCGGCCTCCACGTCGCGCGCCATGCGGCTGGCGTCGCCGCACACGTACAGGTGTGCGCCGTTCTCCAGCCAGGCATACAGCTCGCGGCCGTGCTCGCGCAGCTTGTGCTGCACGTAGACCTTGTCGGCCTCGTCGCGCGAGAAGGCCAGGTCCAAGCGCTGCAGCTGGCCGGCTTTCAGCGCCTGCTGCCATTCCACCTGGTAGAGGAAATCGTGGCGCGCGTGCGGGTTGCCGAACAGCAGCCAGTGGCGGCCGCTGGCGCCGGTGGCCACGCGCTCCTGCAGGAAGCCGCGGAA
>JANNQY010000231.1:0-2218 GCA_031400995.1 Lysobacteraceae bacterium | reverse complement strand
CGTGCGCGGCGCGACGCGTGGCGATGGGGCGACGGGCGAGGATGTCACTGCCAACCTCAGGACGATTCGGGCGATTCCGCTGGCGCTGCGGGTGCCGGGCGTCGGGACTGAAGTCCCTCCCACAGTTCTGGAGGTTCGGGGGGAGGTGTTCATGCCGCGTGCGGGGTTCGAGGCTTACAACGCCCGCATGCGCGCGACTGGCGGCAAGGTGCTGGCCAATCCGCGCAACGGCGCGGCGGGCTCGCTGCGCCAGCTCGATCCCCGGCTTGCGGCCGCCCGGCCGCTGGCGTTTTACGCCTATGGCCTGGGCGTCAGCCAAGGCTGGGTGCCGCCGCCGCGGCATTCGCAGATGCTGCAGGCGCTGCGCGGCTTCGGATTCCCAGTGTCTCCCGAAGTGGCGGTGGCGCGCGGCACGGCCGGGCTGCTGGGCTATTTCGCGGCCATCGGCGCGCGCCGCGATCGCCTGCCGTATGACATTGACGGCGTGGTCTACAAACTCGACCGACACGACCAGCAGAATGCGCTGGGATTCGTTTCGCGCGCACCGCGTTGGGCCATCGCGCACAAGTTTCCGGCGCAGGAGCAGCTGACCACGGTGGAGGCCATCGAAATCCAGGTGGGCCGCACCGGCGCACTCACGCCGGTGGCGCGGCTGGCGCCCGTGCAGGTGGCCGGCGTCACGGTAACAAACGCCACGCTGCACAACGCCGACCAGATAGCCCGGCTGGACGTGCGGGTGGGCGACACCGTGATCGTGCGCCGCGCCGGCGACGTGATTCCCGAAGTGGTGCGGGTGGTCGAAGACAAGCGACCCACCGACGGCGAGGGCAGGGCGCTGCACGCCCCCTTCGAGTTCCCGAGCGCCTGCCCGGCCTGCGGTTCGCACACCGAAGCCGTGCGCAAAGTGCTGAAGCAAACCAAGGCCGGCGGTATCGAATACGCCGAGGGCGCGGCCATCGTCTGCACCGGCGGGCTGTTCTGCCCGGCGCAGCGCAAGCAGGCGCTGCTGCATTTCGCCTCGCGCCGGGCCATGGATATCGAAGGCCTGGGCGAAAGTTTCATCGAGGCGCTGGTTGATTTCGACTACGTGCAAACGGTGGCCGACCTTTACCGACTGCGGCTGGATGATTTCCTGGCGATGAAGCGCCGCGCCGACGAGCGCGATGGCAGCGTCCCCGAGACGGTGAAGGCTGGAAAGATCGCCAGCAAGTGGGCGGAAAACCTGGTGCAGTCCATCCAAACCAGCCGCCAGACCACGCTGGAGCGGCTGCTGTTCGCGCTGGGCATCCGCGATGTGGGCGAAAGTACGGCGCGCACCCTGGCCCGTTATTTCGGCGCGCTGGAGCCGCTGATGGTGGCCGACGAGGCCAGCCTGGTCGAGATCCCGGACGTTGGCCCGGTGGTGGCCGCGCGCGTCGCCGGGTTTTTCTCCGAGCCGCACAACCGCGAGGTAGTGCAGGCCCTGCGCCAGGCCGGCGTGGAATGGCCGGAAGGCCCACCGCAGCGCGCCGCGGAAGGGCCGCTGGCCGGCAAGACCGTGGTGATCACCGGCGCGCTGGCGGCCATGGGCCGCGACGAGGCCGGCGATCGCCTGCAGGCCCTGGGCGCCAAGGTGGCAGGCAGCGTTTCCAAGAAGACCAGTTTCCTGGTGGCGGGCGAAGCGGCGGGTTCCAAGCTGGAAAAGGCCACCGAACTGGGCGTGGAGGTTTGGGACGAGGCGCGCCTGCTGGCGTTCCTGAACGAGCACCCGGCGCCCTGAGCGTCGCTGCTTCCCGCGTCCGGCGCGCGGAGTAAAGTATCGACATGAAAGACTGGAAGCCCACCGCAAACCTCAAGGCAATCCAGCTGCGCGCCGCGCTTTACGCGCTGGTGCGACGCTACTTCGCCGAGCGCGGCGTGTTGGAAGTCGACACCCCGGTGCTGTCCACGGGCGGCAACACCGACCCCAATATCGAGAGTTTTTCGCTGCGCTTCGACGGCCCGCGCGGGGCCGGTGAGCCCGGCCGCTGGCTGCGCACCTCCCCGGAGTTCCCGCTCAAGCGCCTGCTGGCCGCCGGTGTGGGCGATTGCTATGAAATGGGCCGGGTGTTTCGCAACGGCGAGGCCGGCAAGCGCCACAATCCCGAGTTCACGATGCTGGAATGGTATCGGGTGGGCTGGGACCACCACCGGCTGATGGACGAGACCGCGGAGCTGATCCAGGCCGCGCTGGCCCTGA
>JANNQY010000230.1:0-4601 GCA_031400995.1 Lysobacteraceae bacterium | reverse complement strand
GCTTCTTCCTCGGCGCTGCCGCCGATTTCGCCGACCATGATGATGCCCTCGGTCTGCGGGTCTTCCTGGAAGCGCTTGAGCGCGTCGATGAAGTTGGTGCCGTTGATCGGGTCGCCGCCGATGCCGATGCAGGTGGACTGGCCCAGGCCCGCATCGGTGGTCTGCTTCACGGCTTCATAGGTGAGCGTGCCCGAGCGCGAGACGATGCCGATCTTGCCGGGCATGTGGATGTGGCCGGGCATGATGCCGATCTTGCACTCGCCCGGGGTGATGATGCCGGGGCAGTTGGGGCCGATCAGCACCACGTCCTCGTAGCCGTTGAGCGTGTTCTTGACGCGCAGCATATCCAGCACCGGGATGCCCTCGGTGATGCAGACGATGACGCGGATGCCGGCGTCGGCGGCTTCCAGGATGGCGTCGGCTGCGAACGGCGGCGGCACGTAGATAACCGAGGCGTCGGCGCCGGTGGCTTCCACCGCTTCGCGCACGGTGTTGAACACCGGCAGGCCGATGTGGGTGGTGCCGCCCTTGCCCGGCGTGACGCCGCCAACCACCTGGGTGCCGTACTCGCGCATCTGTTCGGCGTGGAAGGTGCCCTGCTGGCCGGTGAAGCCCTGGACGATGACTTTGGTGTGTTTGTTGACGAGAACGCTCATGGATTTGAGTCCTTGGTGTTTTTAGCCCCTTCCCCCGCTTGCGGGGGAAGGCTGGGATGGGGGTGTCGCGCTCGAAGCGTGGAGCCCCTCACCCCGGCCCTCTCCCACAAGTGGGAGAGGGAGATGGGAGGATTTGGCGAAGATCAGGCGGCGGCGGCTACGGCTAGTTTGGCGCCGTCGTTGATGTCGTTGGCGGCCTGGATAGCGAGGCCGGAGTTGCGCAGGATCTCCTTGCCCTTGTCCACGTTGGTGCCTTCCAGGCGCACGATCACCGGCACCTTGACGTCCACTTCCTTCACCGCGGCGATGATGCCCTCGGCGATCATGTCGCAGCGGACGATGCCGCCGAAGATGTTGACGAAAATCGCCTTCACCTTGTCGCTCGACAGGATCAGCTTGAAGGCCTCGGTGACGCGCTCCTTGGTGGCGCCGCCGCCCACATCGAGGAAGTTGGCCGGCGAGCCGCCGTTGAGCGCGATCACGTCCATGGTGGCCATGGCCAGGCCGGCGCCATTCACCATGCAGCCGATGTTGCCGTCCATGGTGACGTAGTTGAGGTCGTACTTGCTGGCCAGCAGTTCGGTCTCGTCTTCCTGGCGCACGTCGCGCATGGCTGCAAGTTCGGCGTGGCGGAAGGTGGCGTTGTCGTCGGAGTTGATCTTGCCGTCCAGCACGGCCAGGTCGCCGTTGGTGAGGATGGCCAGCGGGTTGAGTTCAACCAGCGCCAGGTCCTTTTCGTTGAACAGCTTGTACAGGCCCAGCATGATCTTGCTCAGCTGGCCCACCTGCTTGGCGTTCAGGCCCAGGTTGAAGCCCAGCTCGCGGCACTCGTAGGGCTGCAGGCCCTGCACGAAGTTCACGTTGAGCACCTTGATGGCGTCGGGGTTTTCGCGCGCGGTGGTCTCGATGTCCACGCCGCCGTCGCTGGAGGCGATGAAGGTGACCGACTTGGTGCTGCGGTCCACCAGCACCGAGAGGTAGAGCTCCTTGGCGATGTCGGTGGCCTGGGTGACCAGCACCGAATCCACCGGCAGGGCCACGCCCGCGGTCTGGTAGGTGCTCATCTTGGTGCCCAGCATGCCTTTGGCGTAGGCGCGTACGTCGTCCAGGGTCTTGGCCAACTTCACGCCGCCGGCCTTGCCGCGGCCGCCGGCGTGGATCTGCGCCTTCACCACCCAGAAATCGCCGCCGATGGCCTTGGCCGCGTCAACGGCCTCTTCGGGGGTACGGGCAACACGACCGGCCGGGACGGCAATGCCGTAATCGCCGAACAGCTGCTTGGCCTGGTATTCGTGGAAGTTCATGCGGCTGCCTTGGGTGGGGAGGGGGCTGGGTTGCGGGGGGCGCATTGTCGCCGACCCCCCCGGCAAAGGCAAAAGCGAGAGCGGCCCTCACCCCGGCCCTCTCCCGTGAACGGGAGAGGGAGCAAAGCCCGCGGTGGCATACTTCTCCGCATGCCGCGCAAGCCCCGCAAACCCCAGACCACTGCTCCGCAGCGCCGCGAGCTGTATTTCTTCACGCTCTACCGGATGCTCGAAGCCGCCCTGCTGGCCCTGGTGGCCTTCAGCCCGGCGGGCGAATACCTGCTGCAGATCCGCGAGCCCGGGGCGCTCAAGACCCTCGTCGTGTTGTACCTGGTGGCGTCGGTTGCGCTGCTGCTGGCCAGCCACCGCAGCCATATCCCTGCGCCGCGGCAGGCCGCCATTGGCCTGGGCATCGATCTGCTGGTGGCCGCCGGCACCCTGGCCACCACCAGCGGCGGCCAGGGCGGCATCGCGCTACTGCTGCTGTTCAACGTGGGCGCCGGCGCCCTGATCCTGCCCCAGCGCGCGGGCCTGGGTTTCGCCACCGCGGCAGCCGTGGTGGTGCTGGGCGACAGCCTGTACCACCGCACCTTCGACATCGGCAACGCCCGGCCCATGGCCGAGTCGGTGATGTTCAGCGTCACCTACCTGGCCACCGCCGTGCTGTGCGAATTGCTCAGCCGCCAGGTGATCGAATCCCAGGCGCTGGCTGAAAAACGCGGTGAAGAGCTGGCCAACCAGGCCGAAATCAACGAACTGGTGATCCGCCGCATGCGCACCGGCATCCTGGTGGTGGACGGCGAGCACCGGGTGAAAGTGTGCAACGAGGCCGCATGGGCCCTGCTGGGCAAACCCTCGCCCGACCGCCGCCAGCTCGACGACATTGCCGGCCCCCTGCACCGCGCCCTGCTGCTGTGGCGCCAGGGCCGCGGCGACATCCCCAAGGCCATGACCCTTGGCGATGGCTCGCCCGAAGTGCTGCCGCGCTTCGTCTCGCTCAGCCTCACCGACAACCTGTTCCTCATCTTCCTCGACGACAGCCGCATCTTTTCCGACCGCGCCGAGGAGTTGACCCTGGCCACCCTGGGCCGGCTGTCGGCCAGCATCGCCCACGAAATCCGCAACCCGCTGGCCGCCATCAGCTATTCGGTACAGCTGCTGGAAGAAACCACCGAGCTGCCCGAGGCCGACCGCCGCCTGCTGGAGATCATCCACACGCAGTGCCAGCGCATGAACGGCATCGTCCAGGACATCCTGGGCCTGGCCCGGCGCGAGCGCTCGCAGCCCGAGACCGTGGACATCAGCCAGTTCGCGCGCAAGTTCGTGGACGAATACCGCGCCAGCCATCCGCTGGAAACCGACATCCTGCAGGCCGTGAGCGAGCGCAGCGTGCTGGCCATGGCCGACCCGCGCCACCTGCACCAGGTGCTCACCATCCTGGTGCAGAACGCGCTCACCTACGGCCGCCTGCCCGGCGAACCGGCCAAGGTGACCGTGGCCGTGCGCAGCGCGCCGCTGGGCGATCCGCCCGAGATCAACGTCACCGACCGCGGCCCCGGCATCCCGGCGGCGGTGGCGGCGCAGATTTTCACGCCCTTCTACACCACCAGTGAGCACGGCACGGGCCTGGGCCTGTACATCGCCCAACAGCTGTGCGAAGCCAACCAGTGCACCCTGACCTACCAGAACATGCCCGGCGGCGGCAGCTGCTTCCGCATCGTGCTGCCGGCGGGGCTAACCCTGATGCGCGACGAGGCCCCCTCGGGCCGGCTCAATCTGGCCTGAGACCCGCCGCTTCGGCTAAGGTGTAGGGGTTTTCACGTCCCCTCGGTACCGCATGGCCACCCCCCGCAGCGCGCTAGTTGTTGACGACGAACGGGACATCCGCGAACTGCTTGTGCTCACCTTGGGCCGCATGGGCCTGCGGGTGGACACCGCCGCCGACCTCACCAGCGCCCGCGCCCAGCTGGCCCAGGGCGAGTACGACCTGTGCCTCACCGACATGCGCCTGCCCGACGGCTCGGGCCAGGACCTGATCAAGCACATCGCCCAGAAGTATCCGGACACGCCGGTGGCCATGATCACTGCCTTCGGCAACGTCGAGGCCGCGGTGGATGCGCTCAAGAGCGGCGCCTTCGATTTCGTCACCAAGCCCGTGGACCTGAGCGTGCTGCGCCGCCTGGTGCAGCACGCGCTGGACCTAAACGAGCAGCGCCGCAGCGCCAGCCCCGCCAGCGCCCGCCTGATTGGCGACTCCCCGCGCATGCAGCAGCTGCGGCAAACCATCGGCCGCGTCGCCCGCAGCCAGGCGCCGGTGTACATCAGCGGCGAATCGGGCGTGGGCAAGGAGCTGGTGGCCAAGCTCATCCATGAACAGGGCTCGCGCGCAGCCGGCACCTTCGTGCCCGTGAACTGCGGCGCCATACCGTCCGAGCTGATGGAGAGCGAGCTGTTCGGCCACAAGAAAGGCAGCTTCACGGGCGCACACGCCGACAAGGAAGGCCTGTTCCAGGCCGCCAACGGCGGCACCCTGTTCCTGGACGAAGTGGCCGAGCTGCCCCTGCACATGCAGGTGAAGCTGCTGCGCGTGATCCAGGAAAAAACCGTGCGTCCCGTGGGTGCGCCAGCCGAGCTGCCGGTG
>JANNQY010000229.1:0-6060 GCA_031400995.1 Lysobacteraceae bacterium | reverse complement strand
CGATATCAATTTCCTTACAATTTTCAGGAATTTTTTTGTCGATCGTTTCGCCGTGTGCAGACGTGGTTGTTGGCATTACGTTCGATCGGCCCGTCGCCGGATACAAGGCGGGGTTATCCTAAGTGACCCTCGGGAAGACGCACGGCATGGCATCGGAAGAATACGCACCGGCACTCCAGGTTGACGGCCTCGGCAAGACGTATCGGCTCTGGTCGAGCCCCGCCAGCCGCCTGTGGGTGCCGCTGGCGTACCGACTGGCCGGGATGCTGGCACCCCTGCCGGGCGTCAGCGGCTGGTTGCGCCGCCGCGCCGGCGACGGCCTGCACAGCCACCGCGCGCTGCACGACATCCGATTTTCCCTGCGGCGTGGCGACGCTTTGGGCATCATTGGCCACAACGGCAGCGGCAAGAGCACCCTGTTGCAGATCATCGCCGGCGTGCTGCCGGCCACGGAAGGCACGGTGCAGGTGAATGGCCGCGTCGCGGCGCTGCTGGAGCTGGGTTCGGGCTTCAACCCGGAGTTGTCGGGCCGCGAGAACGTGCGCGTCAACGCGGCAATCCTCGGGCTGACGCCGACGCAGATCCGCGAGCGCATGGACGACATCGTCGACTTCGCCGACATCGACAGGTTCATCGACGAGCCGGTGAAGACCTACAGCTCCGGCATGGCGGTGCGCCTTGCGTTCGCGGTGCAGGTGCACACCGACCCCGACATCCTGATCGTGGACGAGGCGCTCGCCGTGGGCGACGCCGCGTTTCAGGCCAAGGCCATGGCTCGCATCGACGAAATCCTGCGCCGCGGCACCACCCTGTTGTTCGTCGGCCACGACCTCAATGCCGTCAAGGCCTTTTGCCATCGCGCCATCCTGCTGGACAAGGGGTGCATGGTGATGGAGGGGCTGCCCGACGAAGTCATCACCGAGTACCTGCACCGAACGCACACCCGCACGCTCGAGGCCCTGGGCTACCAGAAGGCGCAGCGCCTGCAGAAGCTGCAGGACGGCTTCGGCTTCGACGACGCCCGCGTGGTCGAGGCCCGGCTGAACGGCGCCGAGCACGTGGCCGTGGCCTTCGACGCCGCCCTCGACCTAGCCGTGACGGTGCGCATGCGGCCCGACATCGCCCACCCGCTGCTGATCCTGGACGTGATGGACGGCCGCGGCCTGCAGCTCACGGGCCGGCGCATCGCCCTGCCGCGCGTTGAGGAGGTCGGCAACGTCGAGTTGCGCGTTGGCATGCGGGCCGCCTTCCAGAAGGGCGTCTACCGGTTCCGCCTGCGCCTGCTGGACTCGGCCGACCTGCACCAGCACGTGGTGCTGGCGCGTCACGAGGGCATCCCCAGCTTCGAAGTGGTGGACGACAGCCGGGAACACTTCACCGGCTTGTTCCCGGTGCCCATACAGGTGGACATCCGGCACGGCGCATCCACGGCCCCGGGCGCGCCGTGACGGCTTCCCCAGGGCCGCGGGTGGCCTTCGTCATCGGCGGGGCGCAGAAAGCGGGCACGTCGGCGCTGGCGCGCTACCTGGGTGCGCACCCGGGCCTGGCCCTGCCCGCCGGCAAGGAGGCCCACGTGTTCGATGCCGCCGGCTTCGACGAGGCCTGGTCGCCGGAGGCCGTGGACGCGCGCTACGCCGGGCACTTCGACGCCGGCGACCCGGGCCGGCTGCACGGCGACGCCACGCCGAACTACGCGCTGCATCCGCGGTTCGTGCAGCGCATCCACCGCTACAACCCCCGCATGCGCTGGATCCTGCTCCTGCGTCACCCGGTGGAACGGCTGCTGTCGAACTACCACATGGAGCGCGGCTGGGGCCGCGAAACCCTGCCACTCTGGCCGGCCCTGCTGCTGGAGCGGCACCGGCTGGCCGGGCACATGGACGACTTCGCGGTGGAGTCGCCGCTGCGCCGCTTCAGTTACCGGCTGCGCAGTGACTATGCACGTCAGCTCGACCAGGTGCTGGCCCGGTTCCCGGCCGGGCAGGTGCTGGTGTTGCGCACCGAGGACCTGGCGAGGCGCCCGGCGGAAACCTATGCCCGGGCCTGCGATTTCCTGGGCGTGCCAGTGCCGGAAGCTTTGCCGGCTTTCGCGCGGGTGTTCGAGGGCAGCTACCGGTTGCCGCCCCGCGACGGCCTGCGCTGGCGCCTGCTCGCTTGGTGGCTGCGGCGCGAGATCCGGGCGATGGACAAAGATCACGGGCTGCGCTGGAGCCGCGAGGCCGGTTCGTGAACCGCTTACCGCCAACCCTGGTGGCCGTTCACTTGCCTAAGACCGCGGGCACCAGCCTGCGGGTGGCGCTTGAAGCCGCCTACGGCGCCGGCATGGCCACCGATTACGCCGACCGTCCCCTGCAGCACGGCCGATGGACGCGCCGCGCCCACGCGCTGGCGCAGTCGCTGCGCTGGACCGGCCGCCGGTTGCCGCACGGCTGCGTGTACGGGCACTTCCTGCCGGTGAAGTATGCGCTGGCGCGCGAAACCTTCTTTTCCATCTGGCTGCGCGACCCGGTGCAACGCGTGTTTTCGCGCTACCACCACTACCTGCGCGCCTGCACCGCCGGCGAAACCGTGCACGCGCGCTGGGGGCTGTCCCACGGACTCTCGCTCGAGGACTTCGTGCGGCTGCCGCATTACCGGGACACGCTGTCGGAATACCTGTGGGCCTTCCCCCTCCGGCGCTTTGGCTTCATCGGGCGGGTGGAATGCTGGGAGAGCGACGCGCCGCGCCTGTTCGCACGGCTGGGCTTGAACGCACCGGCCCTGGCCAACGAGAACCGCAATCCCGACCGCGCCGGGGAGGACTATGCCGTGACCGCGCAGGAGCGGGCGCTGATCGAGCGCATGAACCGGCGCGACCTGCGGCTGCACGAGCAGCTTCTGGCCATGCGGGATTGACTGGGACGGGTTTTCCATTTGAGACAGAGGTTTGGCCCCTTGCTAAACTCAAGGCGATACGCCCGGCCCACGGGTCAGACAGAGCGCCCATGACCCACCGCCCCGGCACCCTCGCCATCCATGCTGGCCAGTCGCCCGACCCCTCCACGGGAGCGGTGATGACGCCTATCTACGCCACCTCCACTTACGTGCAGGCCAGCCCAGGCGTGCACCAGGGCTACGAGTATTCCCGCAGCCACAATCCCACCCGCTTCGCCTACGAGCGCTGCGTGGCGGCGCTGGAGGGTGGCAGCCGCGGCTTCGCTTTCGCCTCGGGCCTCGCGGCCACCTCGACCATCCTGGAGCTGCTCGACAGCGGCAGCCATGTGCTGTGCATGGACGACCTTTACGGCGGCACCTACCGCCTGTTCGAAAACGTGCGGCGCCGCAGTGCCGGCCTCGACTTCAGCTATATGGACCTCGCCGATGACGGGGCCTTCGAGGCGGGCCTGAAGCCCAACACCCGGATGGTCTGGATCGAGACCCCCACCAATCCCACGCTCAAGTTGGTGGACATCGCCGCGGTGGCCGCCAAAGCCCGCGCCCGGGGACTCATCGTGGTGGTGGACAACACCTTCTGCTCGCCGATGCTGCAGCGCCCGCTGGCACTGGGCGCACACATCGTCATGCACTCGGCCACCAAATACCTCAATGGCCACTCCGACATCGTCGGCGGCATGGCCGTGGTCGGCGACGATACCGCGCTGGCCGAGAAGATGGGCTACCTGCAGAACGCCATCGGCGGCATTCAGGGTCCGTTCGACAGCTTCCTGGCGCTGCGCGGGCTCAAGACCCTGCACCTGCGCATGCGCGCGCACTGCGAGAACGCCCAGGCCATCGCCGAGTGGCTGGAGCAGCACCCCAAGATCGAGCGCGTGGCCTATCCCGGGCTTGCATCGCATCCGCAGCATGCCTTGGCGTCGCGGCAGATGTCGGGTTACGGCGGCATGGTCAGCCTGTGGATCAAGGGGGGGTTCGAAGCCGCCAAGGACTTCATGGGCAAACTGGAGCTGTTCGCCTGCGCCGAGTCGCTCGGCGGTGTCGAAAGCCTCGCCAACCATCCCGCGGTGATGACCCACGCCTCGGTTCCCCGGGAGCGCCGTATCGCCCTGGGCGTCACCGACAATCTGGTGCGCCTGAGCGTGGGCGTGGAGGACGTGGCCGACCTGCTGGCAGAGCTCGAGACGGCCCTGGCATGACCGATCGGCGCGCGTTGCAGCCCGCGCAGCCCACGTCCTCGGGCCTGCTGGTCTTGGGCATGCACCGCAGCGGCACCTCGGCGCTGAGCCGGGTGCTGGGCCTGTGCGGTTTCGACCTGGGTGAACGCATCGTGGGCCCGGGCCCGGGCAACGAAACCGGCCATTGGGAAGATGCATTCGCCGTTGAACTGCACGAGCGCCTGCTAGCCGCCCATGGGGCGGCCTGGGACGACGCCCTGGTGCTGCCCACGGACTGGCTGCAGGGCGAAGCAGGCCTCACTGCGGTGGCCGACATCGCGGCGTACTTGCGCTCCAGCCGTTCGCGGCACGCGCACTGGGCGGTGAAGGACCCGCGCCTGTGTTTGTTCGCGCCGGCATGGCAGGCCGCGGCCACGGCCGCCGGCCAACCGCTCGCCGCCGTGCTGATGTTGCGCCACCCGGTGGAGGTGGCGCGTTCGCTGGCCGCGCGCGATGGTCTTTCGACGGGGCGCGGCTTGCTGCTGTGGCTGGAGTATTCGCTGGCCGCGCTGGAAGCGGCCGCCAAAATGCCGGTGGTCGTGGTGGATTACCCGGGCCTGTTGGCCGATTGGCGGTCCGTCGTAGCCAAGGTGGCCGGCCTTCCGGGGCTGGCAGCGCAGGTTCCCGGCGACGCGGCTGCGGCGCAGATTGAGTCCTTCCTGGACCCCGGCCGCCACCACCATTCCAATGCCAACTCCGGCCCGATGCCTCTGGCCATCGAACGCGCCTGGGAGGCCATGCACTCGTGCCTGGCCACCGGACAGGTGCGTGCCGATGCCGTCGAGGAACTGCGCACACAGTTGGCGCCGCTGCGCGAATTGCTGCATCCGGTGCTCGACGATTGGCGCGTCTCCAGCCGGAAGCTCTGGGAGCGCGTGGGTCGCGCCGAGGCGGCGGTTGTCGTCGACGCGTTGAAGCTGCCGCTCGCCTTACAGGATTTGTCGCGGGGAATCGAGGCGAACCGTGCCGGCCTGGTCGAGGCGGTGAGCGGTGAGCTGCGACGCATGCAGGAGGTTGTCGCGCAGGCGCGCGTGGATGCCGCGCTGCATCAGGGTCGTGCGGACGATGCCGCGCTTTCGTTCGAACGCAATCGGGCACAGATGGAGGCCCGGCGTGTCCAGGACCTGCGCAATTTGGCGGACGCACAGGCCCATGGTCAGCAACTCTTGGCAGACGCAGCGGCATTGAAGTACGAATGCGAGCAGCTTCGCGAGGTCGCCCGCCAGTTTGATCAGGTTCGTCGGTCACGCTCTTGGCGCTGGACGCGGCCGCTGCGGGCATTGACGCGGCTGTTCCGGGGCGAATTTGGCGCATCCGACCGCGCGCACATGAGCCAGGCGCTGGGGCGCAAGCCGAAAACCGACCCGGATGCGATCTCCCTGGCGCCTGCACGCGAAGGACTGGAAGATGTTTTCATCTGGTCGGTGATCGATTGGCACTTCCGCTTCCAGCGGCCGCAGCACATCGCCCGCGCCCTGGCCCAGAAAGGCCATCGCGTCTTCTACATTTCCAACAACTTCAACGATAGCGCCAGTCCTGGCTTCCACGTCGATCCCTTGGGCTGCGAGGGTCGTTTGTTTCAGGTGCACCTCAACCTGGAGGGCCGCCCGCCGATCTACTTCGGCATGCCGTCGCCGGCCCTGGTGGAGGCGCTGCGCGAGGGGCTGGCCGCACTGCTCGCATGGACCGGCACCACCAGCAGCATGTCGGTGGTGCAGCATCCGTACTGGAGTCCGCTGGCCCGTGCAGTTCCTGCGGCGCGCGTGGTGTATGACTGCATGGACCACCACGGCGGCTTCGAGAACAATGCGCCTGCCGTGCTGGAAGCCGAGGCGCGCTTGGTCGAGGACGCCGACCTGGTCATCGTCACGTCGGCGTGGCTCGAGCAGGAAGTCGCGCCGCGCGCCCG
>JANNQY010000228.1:0-6466 GCA_031400995.1 Lysobacteraceae bacterium | reverse complement strand
CCGCGGCGGCAGCGCCCAGTCTATCGGCGCCTGCCGGGCGCCCTGCAGCCAGCGGTTGGCCTTGCCGAAGTGGCCGCAGCCCAGGAAACCCCGGTGCGCCGACAGCGGCGAGGGGTGTGGCGCCCGCAGCACGCAGTGCCGGCGCGGGTCCACCAGCTTGCCCTTGGCCTGGGCGTAGCTGCCCCAGAGCATGAACACCAGGCCATCGCGCTCGCGGTCCAGGGCCTGCACGGCGGCGTCGGTAAATCCCTCCCAGCCCTTGCCCTGGTGCGAGCCGGCCTGGCCTTCCTCCACGCTGAGCACGGCGTTGAGCAGCAGCACGCCCTGCCGGGCCCAGGGCAGCAGGCAGCCGTGTTCGGGCACCGGCAGGCCCAAGTCGGCCTTGAGCTCCTTGTAGATGTTGAGCAGCGAGGGCGGTACCGGCACCCCGGGCCGCACCGAGAAGCACAGGCCGTGGGCCTGGCCGGGGCCGTGATAGGGGTCCTGCCCCAGGATCACCACCTTCACCTGGTCGAAGGGCGTGGCGTCCATCGCCGCGAACAGCTCGGGCCCGGGCGGATGGATGCGCTTGCCGCGCGCCTTTTCCTGACGCAGGAAGGCGGCGAGTTCCTGCATGTCGGGGCGCTGAAGATAGTCGCCCAAGCGGACCTTCCAGGACGGCTCCAGGCGCACCTGGCCTGCCTGCGCCACGCTTACCGGCCGAGCTTTTCGCGCAGCATCCGGCCCACGCGCAGCTGGAACAGCAGCTTGGTGATCAGCAGGCGCTCTTCGATGGGCTTTTGCACCAGGTCGTTGGCGCCTTCGCGCAGCAAGTCGCTCTGGTTGGCCAGGTTGGCATCACCGGTCATCACCAGCACCGGCAGCAGACCCTTCGAGTATTTGAAATCGTGGCGGATGGAGTGCAGCAAGTCCTTGCCGGTCAACTCGCCCTTCAGGTACACGTCGGTCAGCACCACGTCCGGACCCGGCAGCTTGCCCTGGGCACGCGCGGTTTCCAGGTGCGCGATGGCATCCTCCACGCCCGTGGCGTGGGTGACGGTGAGTCCGTGTTTTTCCAGCATGCGCCGGGTGGCCATGGCCACCACGCGGCTGTCCTCGACATAGAGCACTTCGCCGCCGGTTTCCGACTCCGGCGCCACGTAGCCCTTGATGAAGGTCGCCAGCGCGTTGAACCCCAGCTGCTTGTCGAAATAGTCGGTGACGTCGTCGCTGATGGAGCGGCTTTCCAAGCGCTCCTGGACGTCGCCGGAGACCACGATGATGGGGATGTAGGCCTGCGGCGTGTGCTCGCGCAGGTAGCGGGCCAGGTCCAGGCCGTCCATGTCGGGCAGGCGCAGCGCGGTGGTGACCAGGTTGATGGTGCCGGCCTGCAGCGCAGCCTTGGCTTCCTCGCCGGTTTCGCAGCCCACGAACTCCAGCCCGGGCAACTGCTGGCGCAGCACGCCTTCGATCATCTTGCGCACGACCTTGGAGCCGTCCACCACCATGATGCGGGGCGAGCTGGTCTCGAAGCTGCGGAAGCTGGGGCTGCTCATGTCACACGTCCACGGGACGGGTCCGGCGTAGATGATGCCCGGTTGCGAGCCAAGCGCCCAGCCACCCCATCAGGGACGAGCCTGCCAGCAGCGCCAGGCTGGCCTGCCAACCTGGGCCGGATAGCGCGAACTGGGTGCCGTAGCTGGCCACCAGCGCCGACAGACGGCCCTGCAGCAGCAGGCCAGCGGCCACCAGCAGGAGGCCGGCCAGCAGCCCCGCGAACAGCCCGTACCACGCGCCCAGGTAAAGCAAGGGCCGGCGCACGAAGGCATCGGTGGCGCCCAGGTGCTGAAGCACGCCGATTTCCTCGCTGCGCGCGCCGATGTCCAGGCGCACGGTGTTGCCCACCACCAGCAGCACGCCCAAGCCCAGCAGCACCGCCACCACCTGCACAACGCGCTCGCCGAAGGCCAGCCAGGCCGACAGGCGCTGCCGCCAGGCGGCGTCGTGCTGCACCACTTCCGCCTCGGGCAGGTCGCGCAGCGATGCCGCCAGCGCGTCGCCGCTGCCTTCGCCGCGCGGCTGCACCACCAGCACGGTGGGCAGCGGGTTTTCATCCAGGGCGTCCAGCGCGCCGGCCAGGTCGCTCATGGCGCGGAATTCAGCCAGGCCCTCTTCGGGCGTGCGCACCGTCACGGCGGCGATGTCCGGGCGCAAAGCCAGGGTCTGCGCTAGCGCCCGCGCGCGCGCGACGTCCACGTCGGCTTTCAAGAACACGCCAATTTCGCGAGATTCGCTGACGCTGCCGGAAAACTTCTCGATATTGCCCAGCGCCAGGCCCAGGCCCAGCGGCAGCGCCAGCGCCACCGCCATCACTCCCACCGTCAGCGAGGTGGCGAAGGGCCGCTTCGCCAGCCGGCCCAGGCTGGACACCAGCGAATACAGATGCTGCTCGCGCCAGGCGCGCACGCGGCTGCCCAAGCCGCCGGTCTTGACCCGTTCGGCGGCGGCTGGCTTGGCGCGCGCTTCGGCCGCGGCGCTCACGCCGCCAGGTCCTCGGGTGAGATGTCGTCGAGCAGCTTGCCGTGGTCGAGCACCAGCACACGCCGGCGCATGCGCTTCACCAAAGCGAGGTCATGGCTGGCGACGATCACGGTGGTGCCCAGCGCCGGCAGCGAGGCAAACAGCTGCATGATTTCCGCCGCCAGCTGTGGGTCCAGGTTGCCGGTGGGTTCGTCGGCCATCAACAGCTGCGGCTGCGCGACGATGGCGCGGGCGATGCCCACGCGCTGCTGTTCGCCGGTGGAAAGCTGCATGGGCAGCGAACGCTCGCGCTCTCCCAGGCCCACTTTGTCCAGCACCGCGCGCACCCGCTTGCCCAGCTCGGCGCCGGGCGTGCCGGCGATCAGCAGCGGCAGCGCCACGTTGTCGAACACGCTGCGGTCGGTGAGCAGGCGGTGGTCCTGGAACACCACGCCCACTTGGCGCCGGTGCAGCGGCACCTTGCCGCCGCGCACCTTGGCCAGGTTGCGATCGTTCACCAGCACGGTGCCGCGGCTGGGCCGCTCGGACAGGTGCACCAGCCGCAGCAGGGTGCTCTTGCCGGCGCCGGAGTGGCCGGTGACGAACAGCATCTCGCCCTCGTCAACGGAAAAACTGACGTCACTGAGCGCAGGCGCGCTGCCGGGGTAGGCCTTGGTGACGCTGTCGAAGCGGAGCAGGGCCATGCGTACTCGCGGGGCGGGATGTTCCGTCAATCTACCAGAGCATTAATCCAGCGGCCCTCACCCCGGCCAAAGCGCGGGGCCAGGCCTCAGCGGTCCGCAGGCGGCGTGCGCTTCACCAGCGAGCGCAGGCCGGCCTTGATGCGGCCCAGCAGCGAGGGTTTCTCGGCGCTCGGTGCCGGCGTGCTGCCGGTCTCGGGGGCCGCGCCATCGCCAACCGGGCGGCCACCGCGGCGGCGGCGGCGCTTGCGGGCGGGGGCATTGGGGTCCACCTGCATCGGCGATGACGGCGCGGGGCGCGGCGCCGGGCGCGTCGGATCCACCGGCGCTTCAACGGCGGGCGGCAGTGCCGCTTCGGCCGCGACAGCAGGCTTGCGCTCGCGCTGGGCGCCGGGACGCGGGCCGCTGCGATCGCTTGAGCCGCTGCCGGAGCGACCGCCCGAACCGCCCCGTCCGCCGTCGCGGCTGCTGCCGCCACTGCTGCTGCGGCCACCGCGGCCACCGCGGCGCTCGTCTTCAGCGGCCTTGGCTTCGCGCACTTCGCGGAAGATGGCGCTGACGCTTTCGCCTTCTTCCTCACCCTCGGCCAGCGGCGCGCGCGGCGCACGCGGGATCGGGATCAGCAGCTCGCGCTCCACCGCAGCCACCGGCAACTTCTGCTCGATAAAGGCCTCGATGTCGGGCAGGCTGATGGCGTAGCGCTCGCAGGCAAAGCTGATGGCGTCACCCTCGGCGCCCAGGCGCGCGGTGCGGCCGATGCGGTGCACGTAGTCCTCGGCGTCGAACGGCAGGTCGTAGTTGTAAACGTGCGATACGCCGTCGATGTGCAGGCCGCGCGCGGCCACGTCGGTGGCCACCAGGATGTCCAGCTGGCCCTTCTGGAAGCGCGCCAGCAGGCTTTCGCGCTTCTTCTGCGGCACGTCACCCGAGAGCACGCCCACGCGGAAACCGGCGCGCTCCAGGCCGCGCGCCACGCGCTCCACCCAGACTTTAGTGTTGACGAACACCATGGTGCGGTGGCCTTCGCTGCGGGTGAGCAGGCCGATCAGCAGCGGGATCTTGTCTTCGTCGGCCGGGAAGTACACCAGCTGGCGCACCTTGGAATTGGTGATGAATTCGGTTTCCACCACCAGCTTCTCGGGCTCGTTCATGTGCTCGTAGGCCAGCTCCAGCACGCGGTGGCTGAGGGTGGCGGAGAACAGCAGCGTTTGCCGCTCGGTGCGGATGGGCATGCGCCGCAGCAGGAAGCGGATGTCCTTGATGAAGCCCAGGTCGAACATGCGGTCGGCTTCGTCCAGCACGCACACTTCGCAGGCGTGCAGCGACACCACTTTGTGCTGCTTCACATAGTCGATAAGGCGGCCGGGGGTGGCGATGATGACGTCCACGCCCTGCTGCAGCAGCTCGCGCTGCTTGTCGTAGTCCACGCCGCCGTACACCAGCGCGAAGCGCAGGCCCAGGTCGGAGCCAAACTTCACCGCGTCCTTGTGGATCTGGATGGCCAGTTCGCGGGTGGGCGCCAGGATGAGCGCGCGCGGGTCCTCGGGCTTGCGGTCGGCCAGCGCCGGGCGGGTGAGCAGGCGGTTGATCATCGCCACCAGGAAGGCCAGCGTCTTGCCGGTGCCGGTCTGGGCCTGGCCGGCGACGTCGCGCCCGGCCAGTGCGATCGGCAGGGTAAGGGCCTGGATGGGGGTGCAGCGGGTGAACCCGGCGGCGTCGAGCCCGGCGTGCAGGGACGGATGCAGGTCGAAGCTGGAAAAGGGGATATCGGTCAGCGGTTTGTCGGACATGGGTCTCTCTGGGTGCGCGTCTCTGCGCTTGCGCGGCCGGCCCGGGGGGTCGCAAACTGGAGGCGTCCGGGGTGGCGGCTGACGGTTGAATTACGGTTCAAAGCGCCCCAGTTTAACCCAATGGCGGCCCCAACCGGCCGCATCCCCCAAGAAAATCAGGAGTTTGAGGCATGAGCGACCAGGTGCTCCACGTGGGTGATACCGACTTCGAGGCCCAGGTTCTCAAGTCCGACACCCCGGTGCTGGTGGATTTCTGGGCCGAGTGGTGCGGCCCCTGCAAGATGATCGGCCCGATGGTGGACGAACTGGCCGGCACCTATGCCGGCAAGGTCAAAGTGGTGAAGATAAATATTGACCACAACCCGCAGACGCCGCGCCAGTACGCCGTGCGCGGCATCCCCACCCTGATGCTGTTCAAGGACGGCAAGGTGCACTCCACCCAGGTCGGCGCCGTGGGCAAGGCGCAGCTGGCCCAGTTCGTGGACAAGGCGCTCTGAGCGCCCCGGCCCCGGCACCGTCCGGGGCCTGCCGCGGGCCGCATGGCTTGTCGCCGCGGCCCTGCCGGTGGTAGCGTTACCTCACTCAGGCGCCCCTGGTGCCGCTGTCTTCTGCTAGATCCCCTTCCTCCCCAACACTCGCATTCGCGAAGTGAATCCCGTGTCCGACATCGAAAACGAATCCGGCCCCAGCGCCGAGAAACGCCCGCGCAAGCCGCGTGGCAACCCCACCGAAACCTCCGCCCCCGAGTCCTCCGCCCCCGCCCCGTCACCGGAGCGCGCGCAGGCTGAGAGCCCGTCGTCGTCCGGCGCTGAGACGCACGGAGGCGGCCAAGCCAGCAGCGGCGGCAATGACGGCGGCAACCCGGCTGGCGGCGGCGCTGACAGCGGCGGCGGCAATCCCGAAGGCGGCACGGCTGGCGAAGAAGGCGGCTTCCAAAGCCGCAATCGCAACCGCCGCGACCGCTTCCGCGACAAGCGCGACCGCTTCCGCGACCGTCCCCGCGACGGCGAGGCGGGCGGCGAGGAAGGCGGCGGCAACGGCAACAACGGCGGCGGCGAGCGCAACGACCGGCCGATGCCGCAGCTGCCGGCCGACTTCCCCGTGTACAGCCTCAATGACCTCAAGCGGATGCCGGCGCACAAGCTGCTGGAAATCGCCGAAAAGCTGAACCTGCATGAGGGCGTGGCCCGCATGCGCAAGCAGGACGTGAACTTCGCCCTGCTCAAGGTGCTCACCCGCCACCCGGCGGGCGTGGAAGGCGACGGCGTGCTGGAAATCCTGCCCGACGGCTACGGCTTCCTGCGCTCGGACGACGCCAGTTACCTCGCCGGCCCGGACGACGTTTACATCTCGCCCAGCCAGATCCGCCGCTTCAACCTGCGCACCGGCGACCACATCGCCGGCCGCATCCGCAGCCCGAAGGACGGCGAGCGCTACGTCGCGCTCAACATCGTGGACACCATCAACGGCGAGCCG
>JANNQY010000227.1:0-8412 GCA_031400995.1 Lysobacteraceae bacterium | reverse complement strand
GGTTGGCTCCATCGCCGCAATCTTGATCGCCGTGCTTGCGGCGCTGCTGCTGGGCCTGCTGGCCGCGATGAGCCCGGCCCTGGCCATTGCCGTGGGCGTGCCGATCTACCTGGGCGTGATGCTGGTGATGTACGTGGTGGCGTTTGGCTACTACTACCACGCGTGGCGCGCGATCTACGGCGAGCCGGTGGCCGTGCCCGAGGACGCGCTGGTCGCCTGAAACAGCGCGGTTCAGTACCGGCCCGAGTCCAGCGCATCCTGCAGCAGCTGCAGGTAGCGCAGCATCACGAAGGCGAGTGCACCGAAGGCGGCGGCGGCCTGTAGCAGCAGCCAGCTGCGCGCTGCTGCGGGCATCGCCGCCGGCGCGCCGGGCGCCAGTTCCACCCGGGTTCCGGCGATGTAGTCGTGCAGCGCGCGCTTGCCGGGGTTCCAGCCCGCCATGGCGTGGCCCAGGTTCAACAGCGCCCACGAGGCAATGCCGGCGAAGAAGCGCAGCGTGATGCGGCCGACGCTGCAGCGCGTGCCGTCGAGCGTGGTGACGCGCAGGCCCAGCAGCCGCTTGCCGGGGCTGGCCTGCCAGCGTGAGGATTCGCTGGCTATGAACCAGACCGCGGCCAGTGCGAACAGGGTGGCTACGATGGCCGCCGAAAGCGCCAGCATTTGCCGCGAAACGGCCGCGAAACCGGCAAGCAAGACGGGATCGCTGGCCCATCCCAGCGCCGTCGTGTAGGGATCGTTCGCACTGTAGAGCGCGGCGTCCATCAGATCCCACATGCGCTGCTGTAGCAGCTCGAACTCGCCGAACAGCGCGGCCGGCGCGGCGCGCAGGCGCGGCCACAGCAGCGGCAGGGCGAGCAGGCACAGTGCCAGTGCGTCCACGCTGTAGGCGGCATAGCGGCGCCAGAAACCCGCGGGCGCGTTCATCGGATCAGGCGGCAGCGCGGGTGGGCCGCAGCACCGAGGACACCAGGATGCCCAGTTCGTAGAGCAGCACCATCGGGATGGCCAGCATCAGCTGCGAGACCACGTCCGGCGGCGTGATCACTGCGGCCAGGATGAAAATACCCACCACCACGTAGCCGCGGAACTCGCGCAGCTGGGCCGGCGTGACCACGCCCAGCAGCACCAGCACCACCACCGCCACCGGCAGCTCGAAGCTCATGCCGAAGGCCAGGAAGATGACCAGCACGAAGTCCAGATAGCGACTGATGTCGGTCATCATCGCCACGCCGGCGGGCGTGATGGCGGTGAGGAAGCCGAACACCGCCGGCAGCACCAGGAAATACGCGAACGCACAGCCGATGTAGAACAGCAGCACCGCTGCCCACAGCAGCGGCCGCGCCAGCCGTTTTTCATTCTGGTACAAGCCTGGCGCCACGAAGGCCCAGGCCTGGTAAAGCAGCACCGGCATCGTCACCACCACGGCCGCGAAGAACGCCAGCTTCACCGGAGCGAAGAACGGCGAGGCCACGTCAATGGCCACCAGCTGGCCGCCGGCCGGCAGCTGGGCCAGCAGCGGCGCGGCCAATGCGGCGTAGAGGCGATTTGCGAAAGGCATCAGCGCCAGGAACACCACCAGCACCGCCACCACGGCCTTGAGCAGCCGCGAGCGCAGCTCAAGCAGATGGCCCATCAGGGTTTCTTCGGGCTGGCCGGCGCGGCCGGTCACGGCGGCGGCGGGTCGCTGCGCGTGGGCGCGGGCTTCGCATCCGTAGCGGCGTCGGCTGCATCCGCATCGGCCGTGCGGTCAGCGGCGGGAGTCGCGATGACATCAGCAGCGGCATCGCCAGCGGGCAAATGCACGGCCGCAGCCGCTTCGGCATCGGCGCGCGCCAGCAGCTCGGCGTCCAGCGCGGCGTCCTTCAGCGCTTTCCCGGCGGCGTCCATTTCGCGGCGCAGGTCGGCCACCGGCGCGGCAAGGCTGCGCGTGAGCTCATCGGCGGCCATTTCGCGTTCGAACTCGGTCTTGACGGAGTACCACTGTGCCCGCGCCTTGCGCACCCAAAGCCCGGCGAAGCGCGCGGCCTTGGGCAGCCGCTCGGGGCCCAGCACCAGCAGGGCCACCACCGCGATCATCAGCAGTTCACTGAAGCCGATATCGAACATGCCTGCGCCTCGCGCCCGCTGCCGGGCTCAGGTGTCCTTGCGATCGCTGTCGACCTTGCTGGAAGTTTCCGACGGCGGCGCGTCGCGGCGTTCGCTGCCCAGTTGGGCCGGCGGCTCGTCCTTGCCCTTCAGGCCTTCCTTGAAGCCCTGGATACCTTCGCCCAGGTCCTTGCCCATGCCCTTGAGCTTCTTGGTGCCGAAGATCAACACCACCACGACCAAGACGATGACCCAGTGCCAGATGCTGAAGCTGCCCATGTGCCTATTCCCGCTAAGTTTCGACCGGCAAAGGATAGCGCAGCCGGCTTGCGGCTGCGCCCGCGATCATTGGGCGACGGTGTTCTCTTCCAGCGCGTCGCGGAAGCCCACCAGCGCTGCGCTCGGCGCCGCGGAGCGGCCCTCGAAGATGGCGCGCGGGGTGGTGTTGGCGCCGTAGGCGCGCTCGTTGGCGCGGTGGTCAATGCTGATCACGGCGCCGTCCAGCGACACGCCGGCGAACAGGCCGCGGGCGCGCGAATAGCTGTAAATCTCGGCCTTGAGCTGCTCGTCGGTGCTGGCCTGGGCGCTGCGGCCTACCGGGCCGGCGGCCACGCTGGCATCGGCGCCCAGGGTGAACTTGCCATTGACGATGTTTTCCACGCCACCCGGGCTGCGGAACACCAGGATCACGTCCGAAGACTGCACGCCGGCCTGGAAGCCGACGCTGCCGCCGGTGAGGGTGACGAAGCTGGGATTGGACCAGGTGCCGTCCGGGCTGCGCACCGAAATCAGGCCCTTGCCGCGGCGCCCGCCGATCCCCAAGCCCACCTTGACGAGGTCCGGGATCACGGCGATGGCGTGGGCATCGGTGAACATCTTCTCGGGCACCGAGGTTTCCGGGATGCGCATGATCTCGCCCAGCACGCGGGCGGCATCGGCGGCCTTGGCGTCCTCTTTCACGCCGGCCTGGGCCGGGGCGGCCAAGGCCAGCAGCAGGGCCAGGGGGGCGGCAAACAGGGCCAGATTGCGCTTCATGGGTAATCTCCGGGGGGTGCTGCAGTGGGCCGAGTATGGTGGCGGGCCATGAACCGGGCGTGAGCCGCGCCTTCATTGCGGCGATGATAGTTTGAGAGTCGCAAACAAGGACAGTTCCCGATGAGCCAGCCCTATCTTGATGCCCCCACCGCCCCGGCGCCCGGCCGCAGCGCCCTGCTGCTGGTGAACCTGGGCACCCCGGACGCGGCCACGCCCGCGGCGGTGCGGCGCTACTTGGCGCAGTTCCTGCACGACTACCGCGTGGTGGAGCTGACGCGCTGGCTGTGGTGCCCGATCCTGCACGGCGTGATCCTGCCGCTGCGCTCGGGCAAAGTGGCGCGCAAGTACGCCACCGTCTGGCTGCCGGAAGGCTCGCCGCTGGCGGTCTACACCCAGCGCCTGGCGCAGGCGCTGCAGCACAGCCTGCCCGACGTGTCGGTGCGCATGGCGATGCGTTACGGCAATCCGTCCATCGGCGCGGTGCTGCGCCAGCTGCAGGCCGAGGGCATGACCCGGCTGCTGGTGCTGCCGCTGTATCCGCAGTATTCGGCCAGCACCAGCGCCGCCGTGCTGGACGCGGTGAATGCCGAATTGGCCACCTGGCGCCGGGTGCCCGAGCTGCGCTTCATCGCCGATTACCACGACGACAGCGGCTGGCTGGACGCCATGGAAGCGCGCATCCGCGGCCACTGGGACCTGCACGGCCGCGCCAGTTTGCTGATGTTTTCCTTCCACGGCCTGCCGCAGCGCTTCGAGCGCGCCGGCGATCCTTACCCGCGCCAATGCGAAGCCGGCGCGCGCGCGCTGGCCCAGCGGCTGGGGCTCGCCGAGGGCGAGTGGAAGCTCACCTACCAGTCGCGCTTCGGCCGCGAAGCCTGGCTGCAGCCCTACACCGACAAGACGCTGGAAGCGCTGGGCAAGCAGGGCCTGGCCAGCGTGGACGTGGTCTGCCCGGGATTCGCGGTGGACTGCCTGGAAACACTGGAGGAAATCGCGGTCGAGAACGCCGAGATCTTCCGCCATGCCGGCGGCGGCGAGCTGCGCTACATCAGCGCGCTCAACCACGAGCCCGGCCACGTGGCCGCGCTTTCAGGGCTGGCGCGCCGGCAGCTGCAGGGCTGGCCGCACTGATGCCGGCACGGCTGCAGGAAATCACCCTGGCGGCAGCGCGGGGCGAAATGGCGGCGCTGCGCGGCGGTACCCCGGGCGGCCCGCGCTTGCTGTGCCTGCACGGCTGGCTGGACAACGCGGCCAGCTTCCTGCCGCTGGCGCCGCACTTGGCGGCCTTTGATTTGGTTTTGCTGGACCTGCCTGGCCACGGCGCTTCGGCGCACCGTGCGCCCGGCTACGACTACGCCTTCGTGGACTGGGTGCACGACGTGCTGGACGCAATGGACGCGCTGGGCTGGGACCAGGCCGATCTGCTGGGGCATTCGATGGGCGGTGCCATTGCCTGCGTGCTGGCCGCGGCCGTGCCCGCGCGCGTGCGCCGGCTGGCGCTGGTGGAAGCGCTGGGGCCGGTGGCGGGCGACACCGCGCTGGCGGGCCAGCGGTTGCGCGATGCTGTCGCGGCCCGGCGCGCATGGCGTCCGCGCGCGGCCCGGGTTATCGCGGATTTGGATACGGCGGTGGCGGCACGGCTGGCGGTGAGCCAGATGGAGCCGTCAGCGGCGCGCCTGATCGTGGAGCGAAACCTGCGGCCCGTGGAGGGCGGCTACGCCTGGCGCAGCGACCCGCGGCTCACGCTGCCCGGCGCGCTGCGGATGGCGGAAGAAACGGTGCACTCGCTGCTGCGCGCTATCGAGGCGCCGGTGCTGGTGGTTGCCGCAGATCCGTCGCCGCCGTACTTCACCGCGGCGGCGCGCGAAGCCCGCTTGGGCTGCCTGGCCGATGGCCGCGTGCGGGTGTTCGAAGGTGGCCATCACCTGCACATGGAGCAGGCGCCGCGGGTGGCCGAGGCGCTGCTGGCGTTCCTGGACTAGGCGGCTAGGGCGCTTCCAGGCTCAAGGAAACCACGGTCTGGCCATCCAGATCGGCCCGCAGGTTCATCAGCAGGCCGCGCTTGTTCTTCTCGAAGCCCAGCATCGAGCCCTGGTCGCCCTGCATCGAAACCGACTCCTTCCAGCCCTTCCGCGCCTGCTCGGCGCGCAGCTGGGCGTAGACGTCCGCCACGCTGCCGGGGCTGCGCAGCACCACCGACACCGCCGGGCCCATGGTCATCACCGACAGCACGGTGTAGCCCTCGGGCAGGGCGATGTCCTTGGGGAAATCCGCGGGCAGCGCGACGTTCTCGCCGGTGGTGTGGCGCATTTCGCCCTCGGGGGTCTGCACGGTGACGCTTTGCTGGCCGTCCTGGGTTTCGATATCCACGTCCACGTCGCCGCCGGTTTCCGCTTCGATGGCGCGCTCGGCGGCGGTCTCTGCGGCTTGGTCCGCGGCCTTGCCGCAGGCGCACAGCGCCAGCGCGCACAGGGCGGCGGTGAACAGCGGGCGGATGGTCATGGCGGGCTCCGTGGCGGCGGGGCCGATCGCCGGACCCTTCATCCCAACAAACGGGCAAGCTGGGACTTCAAGGCCAGCCCTTCGCCGCGCAAATAGTCCCGTTCGTCGCGCCAGCCGGGCCAGCGGGCCTCCACTTCGCGCCAGAACCGGCGCGAATGGTTGGCGTGGATCAAGTGGCAAAGCTCGTGCACCAGCACGTATTCGAAGGCGCTGGGCCGGCCGAGCACCAGCGACAGGTCCAGCGACAGGGCGTCCGAGGGGCTGAGCGAGCCCCACAGCGACGACAGCGGCCGCAGCCGGAAGGCGCGCGGTGCGCGCGGCAGGCTAGGCAGGTATCGGGGCATCCAGGTGCCCAGGTCCTGGCGCGCCTGCTGGGTGTAGAAATCGCGCAGCGCCGAGTGCGCTTGGGCATCGCTGGCGCGTTCGGGCAGCTGCAGCTCCACGCCGTGCTCGCCCAGGCTGGCGCGGGCGTAGCGGCCGTCGCGCCAGTGCAGCGGCAGGGAGTGGCCGCGCAGCGGGAGCTGTGCGGTCTCGCCGCGGCGCAGGGCAGGCTGCTCGGAGGCGGGGTGGCGCGCCAGCTGCTGCCCCAGCCAGTCGCGATGCTCGTGCAGGAACGCCAGCGCCAGCCGCTCGGTCGCGGCACGCGGCAGGGTGAGGCGCGCACCCTTGTCGGACACGATCAGGCGCAGGCGCCGGGCGCGGGCATCGCGCACCCAGCGCACCGGAACCTCGCGGCCGTCCGCCAGCGCCAGCGGACGGATTTCCACAGCGGGCGGCTCGGGGCGGATCAGGCGCAGGAACATGCCGTGACTTTAGCGCGGCGCCGGCAGGCTTGGGAGCTCAGGCCTCGGCCGGGCTGAACTTGAGCGCGGCTTCGAGCACGGCGAACAGCCGCTTGAGCTCGCCGGCCATCAGCGCGTAGCGGGCGTCGAGTTCGGCGTTCAGGGAATCGCGCTCGGTGTTTTCCAGCTGGTCCACCGCGCCATCGAGGAACTTGAGCTTGCGCACCACCAGGTCTTCGCCCAGGACGAAGCTGACGTGGTCGTCGAGCACCAGGCCCAGGCGGGTGACCTGCTTGCCCGACTCCAAGTGTTTCTTTATCTCGTCGCACAGCAGCTCTTGGCGCTGGCACTTCACAATGGCACCGCCATCGATGGGGTCCTTGAGCTCGCACTCGTCGCCCAGCACCAGGCCGGCGGGCAGTGGCTCGCCGGCGATCCAGCCAGTGAGCACGGCGCGCGCGGACACCTCGGCGTTCAGCGGCAGCGCCGGGAAGCTGCCCAGCGCGTGGCGCAACTCCGACACCAGGGTTTCGGCCGACTTGCGCGAGCTTGTATCCACCGCGATGAAGCCGTGCTTCAGGTCCAGCGTGGCGCTGGTGCGCACGGGGCGCACGAACGCGCGCGGCAGCAGCTCCATCACCAGGTCCTCCTTGAGCCGCTTGCGGGCGCGGCCGCCGAGCTTGCGGCCCTCCTTCTCCTCCATCTGGGCGATGCGCTTGCCCAGCTCGTCGTTGATGACGGCGGCGGGCAGCAGGCGGTCCTCGCCGCCCAGCGTGATCCAGATGCCGTCATGCACACGGTGGCTCATGGCCGGCTCGTCGCGCCCGAACGGCGGCACGAACCCGCGCGACATCAGCTCGGACGGACCTACCGGCTTCAATCGGCAGTCTTCCAGGCGGGCGTCGAGTTCAACGAAGGCTTTTGCGAGGGAGGCGGGGAAGCGGAAGAACGTCAAGTTGCGAAAAAACATCAATCATCCAAAAAAAGAAAAACGGCGTCAGGGTGGGTTCGAAGAACGGTGTCAGAGTGAGTTATTTAACTCACTCTGACACCGTTCTTTCGGCGGTGTCTTCGGGGCCTAGCCAGGCTTGGGCGTTGGGGAGCGGGGTGGTGGTCTGGCGGCCGAGTGTGGCGAAGTCGAAGGCCGACGGGTCGGCCAGCTGCGAGGGGCGGACGTCGGACAGGGCTTTGGCGATGGTCTCTGTGCGGCCGGGGTGCTCTTTTTCCCAGGCGGCCATCATGCGGGCCACCTGCTTGCGCTGCAGGTTTTCCTGCGAGCCGCACAGGGTGCAGGGGATGATGGGGAACTGCTTCCAGTCGGCGTAGGCGGCGATGTCGGCCTCGCGCACCGTGGCTAGCGGCCGGATCACCACGTGGGCACCGTCGTCGCTGAGCAGCTTGGGCGGCATGGTGGCCAGCTTGGCGTGGAAGAACAGGTTCATGAAGAAGGTGGCCAGCAGGTCGTCGCGGTGGTGGCCCAGCGCGATCTTGGTGTAGCCGTGGTCCTTGGCGTGCTGGTAGAGCGCGCCGCGGCGCAGCCGCGAGCACAGCGAGCACATCGTCTTGCCCTCGGGCACCACGCGCTTGACCACCGAATAGGTGTCCTGCTCGATGATGGTGAATGGCACGCCGAGGCCGCGCAGGTAGTCCGGCAGCACGTGCTCAGGGAAGCCGGGCTGCTTCTGGTCCAGGTTCACCGCCACCAGCTCGAAGCGCACCGGCGCCTTCTTCTGCAGCTGCAGCAGCAGGTCGAGCATCGTGTAGCTGTCCTTGCCGCCCGACAGGCACACCATCACCTTGTCGCCTTCCTCGATCATGCCGAAATCGGCGATGGCCTGGCCCACCTGCCGGCGCAGCCGCTTCGCCAGCTTGTGGCGTTCGTGCTGGGCCTTGCGCGGCGGCGGGTCGTGCAGCAGCAGGGTCATGGCGGGTGCGGTGCTGAGGATGCCGATATTTTAGTCGCATTGACCCGCCCCGTGCCTCGCTCTCCTTGTGGGAGGGACTTCAG
>JANNQY010000226.1:0-9408 GCA_031400995.1 Lysobacteraceae bacterium | reverse complement strand
GGCCAGGCCATCGGCACCGTGATGCACCTGCAGGACGCGCGAACCATCGTGGTGGGTCGGGATGGCCGGCTTTCCTCGCCGGAAATGGCCGCCGCACTGATCGAAGGCCTGCGCCAATCCGGGCGCGAAGTGATCGACATCGGCCCAGCGCCCACGCCACTGGTCTATTTCGGCGCCTACCAGCTGCGCGCGGGGTCCTGCGTATCGGTCACCGGCAGCCACAATCCGCCCGACTACAACGGCTTCAAGATCGTCATCGAGGGCGAGACGCTGGCCGGCGCGGCCATCGAGAACCTCTACGAGCGCATCGCCGAAAACAAGCTGCACACCGCCGACACCCCGGGCCCGGTGAGCAAGCGCGACATCACCGACGACTACATCCAGCGGATTGCCGGCGACATCCAGATCGAACGCAAGCTCAAAGTGGTCGTGGACTGCGGCAGCGGCATCGCCGGGCTGATCGCACCGCGCCTGATGGAAGCCATCGGCGCCGATGTGGAGCCACTGTTCTGCGAAGTGGACGGCACCTTCCCGCACCACCATCCCGACCCCAGCGATCCGGCCAACCTGAAGGATCTGATCAACGTGGTGCAGCGGGTGGATGCCGACCTGGGCCTGGCGTTCGACGGCGACGGCGATCGCCTCGGCGTGGTGACGCGCTCGGGCGAGATGATCTATCCCGATCGCCTGCTGATGCTGTTCGCGGCCGACGTGCTGGAGCGCAATCCCGGCGCCTGCATCATCTATGACGTGAAGTGCACCGGCCACCTGGCCATGCACATCCTGCGCCACGGCGGCAGCCCGCTGATGTGGAAGACCGGGCACTCGCTGATCAAGGCCAAGATGCGCGAAACCGAAGCCGAACTGGCCGGCGAGATGAGCGGCCACTTCTTCTTCCGCGAGCGTTGGTACGGCTTTGACGATGGCCTCTACGCGGCCGCGCGCCTGCTGGAAATCCTCTCCACCCGCAGCGAAACACCGCAGGAAGTGTTCGACACCCTGCCCAAGGGCGTGTCCACCCCGGAGCTAAAGATCCACGTTGAAGAAGGCGAGCAGTACGCTTTCGTCGAGAAATTCCTGGCCAGCGCCAAGTTTGAGGGGGCGCGTATAGCCACCATTGATGGGCTGCGGGCAGATTGGCCCGATGGCTGGGGCCTGGTGCGCGCCTCCAACACCACGCCAGTGCTGGTGCTGCGCTTTGACGCCAAGGACGAGGCGGCGCTGGAGCGGATAAAGCAGATGTTCCGCGAGCAACTGCTGGCAGTGGAGCCGAAGCTGGCGCTGCCGTTCTAGGCCGGCGTTTGCCTAGCCGGCAGGGGATTCCGCCGGAGCCACGGCGGCTTCCGGCGCAGCGGCCTGTGGCGCCTTGATGCTGCGGAACCGCTCCACCAGCCGCAGCAGCTCGCCATCCAGGTCCACCAGGTCGCCTTGCTGGAGCACGAGCATCTGCTGCTGCTTGGCCATTTCCACGTGCAGCTCGCGGATGGTGGAGGCCTGCTTGGCGTTCACCGGCTTGCCGCCCAGTTCGGCTTCGGAGGCTTCGGCGAGCAGGCTGGCCAAGCTGGCGCGCTGGCCGCCGATGCCCGCTTCAATAGCGTCCAGGGTTTGCTGCAGCAGGGTGATGCGGACCTGGAACGAGCGCTTAAGCTCGTCCTCGGTCTGGAAGGAGGCAATCATCGCCTCTTCGGTCTGGCGCACCTTCTCCACTTTTTTCTGTGCTTCTGCCAGCCTCGCGGCCAGGCGATCGCGCTCGGCGCGCTCCTCCGGCGTCAGGGCTTGCTCCACCCTTGCAGTGGCCATGCCGCTCTCGGAGTTGATCTCGGTGCGGGCCTGGTCCACGGCCTCGGGCGGCAGGGTGTCGCTGAACTGCACCTTGCCCTCCTTGTCCACCCAGCGGTAGAGCTTCTTGGGCTTGTCTTGCGCGCCGGCCACGCTTGCGGCGAGCACGGCGCAAAGTACCGCAAGGCTGAGAAGGGTGCGGGCCATGGAGTGCCTCCGATCAGTCGAGTTGGCTGCCATATTGCGCACGATACGCCACCAATGCGTCCTTGTGCGCGGCGATTTCCGGCCGCTGGTCGGCGTGCGCCAGCAGATGGTCCAGGCCGGCAATGGCGTGCACCGGCAGTCCGAATTCGGCGGCCACTTCCTGTGCCGCCGAGCGCTGGCCGGTTTGGCCGCGCTCCTGGCGGTCCAGCGCAATCAGCACCCCGCAGGGCTCGCCACCGGCGGCCCGGATGGTCTGGATGGATTCGCGGATGGCGGTGCCGGCGGTGATCACATCGTCCACGATCAGCACCCGGCCGCGTACCGGGGCGCCGATCAGGCTGCCGCCCTCGCCGTGCGCCTTGGCTTCCTTGCGGTTGAAGGCCAGCGGCAGGTCGCGGCCGCGTGCGGCCAGCGTTACGGCCAGCGCCGTGGCCAGCGGGATGCCTTTGTAGGCGGGGCCGAACAGCATGTCAAACGCCAGGCCCGAGTCGTCCAGGGCATCGGCATAACACTCGCCCAAGGTGGCCAGCGCGGCGCCGGAATCAAACAGCCCTGCGTTGAAGAAATACGGACTGGTGCGGCCGGACTTGAGGCTGAACTCGCCGAAGCGCAGCACGTTGCGCGCCAGCGCGAGGTCCAGGAAGCGGGTCTGGTGGGCTTTCAATGGCTGGATTCCCGGAGGTTCAAAGTCCGATTGTGCAACAGCGCCGCCCGCCGTGGCAGGCGCGGCATGGCCGGTTTCAGCTAACCTTCCTGTTTTCCAGACCCGGCGCGCCTGCCCCGTGCGAATCATCAGCTTCAACGCCAACGGGCTGCGCTCGGCGGCCACCAAGGGCTTCTTCCAGTGGCTTCCCGGCCAGGATGCGGACGTGGTGTGCGTGCAGGAAACCAAGGCCCAGGAGCACCAGCTGCGGGTGCCCGCGCTGCTTCCCGACGGCTACCAGGCCTGTTTCCGCGACGCCACCACCCGCAAGGGCTACAGCGGCGTGGGCATCTACAGCCGCCAAGCACCCGACGAGGTGCGCACGGCGCTGGGATGGGCGGCCTTCGATGAAGAGGGCCGTTATCTCGAGGCGCGCTTTGGCAACCTCAGCGTGGTGTCACTGTACTTCCCCTCGGGCTCGTCGGGCGAGGAGCGCCAGCAGTTTAAGTTCGAATGCATGGCGTGGTTCCTGCCCATCCTGGACCAATGGCTGGCCAGCGGCCGCGACTACGTGATCTGCGGTGACTGGAACATCGTGCACACGCGCAAGGACATCCGGAACTGGACCTCCAACCAGAAGAACTCCGGCTGCCTGCCCGAAGAACGCGCATGGCTGGATACCTTGTTCCAAGACCGCGGCTGGGTGGACAGCTACCGCCACCTCAGGCCCGAGGGTGAGGACTACACCTGGTGGAGCCAGCGCGGCGGCGCGCGCGCCAAGGACGTGGGCTGGCGCATTGACTACCAGGTGGTGTCGCCGTCGCTGCGCGCGCGCCTGAGGCAGTGCGCCATCCATCCCGAGCCGAAGTTCAGCGACCACGCGCCGTTCGTGGTGGACTACGCATGAGCGTGGCCGCGCTGCGTGGCCGGCTCCCGCTGGGCCTGCAGCCCTACCTTGAACGCGAGCCACTGGCGGCGTTCTTCCTGGGCGTTTCATCCGGATTCCCGTACGCGATGCTGGCCGCTACGCTCACCACGCGGCTGGCGCAGGACGGCATCGACAAGAAATCGGTGACGGCATTCTCGCTGGCCTTCCTGGTCTACAACCTCAAGTTCCTGTGGGCGCCGCTGGTGGATGGCCTGCGCTTGCCGCTGCTGGGGCGGCTGGGCCAGCGGGTGTCGTGGCTGGTTTTCTCCGGCGTGGCGGTGATGGCGGCGGTGGCGTGGTTGGGCTGGCTGGATCCCAAGGCCGACCTGGCCCGGTTCGCGATGGCGGCGGTGGCGGTCGGCGTCGCCGGCGCCACCTTCGACATCGTGATTGATGCCTACCGCATCGAATTGCTCAAGCCCCGGCAGCTGGGCGTTGGCTCGGGCATGACCCAGTACGGCTGGCGAATTGGCTCGGTCTCGGCGGCGGCGCTGGCGCTGTTCGTGGCGGGCACGGCCGGCTGGACCGCGGCGTACGTGCTGTGCGCCGTGTTCGCGCTGCCGGCCATGCTTACCGGGCTGGTGTTGGGCGAGCCCGAGCGGCGCGTGGTGGTTGCCACGCGGCGCGGGCTGCGCCACGCCTGGGACGCGGTATCCGGGCCGCTGCTGGAGTTCTTTCGGCGCCGAGGTGCGCTGTTGGTGCTGCTGTTCGTGCTGCTGCACAAGATCGGCGACACCTTGAGCCAGCTCACCTTGCGTCTTCTGCTCAACGACCTGGGTTTCAGCAATGCCGAGATCGCCACCTGGGACGTGGGCCTGGGCTTTTTCGCTTATCTAGCCGGCATTTTCATCGGCGGGGTGATGTATGCCCAGTGGGGCATGCGCCGCTCGGTGCTGGTGGCGCTGGTGCTGATGGCGGTTTCCAACCTCAGCTTTGCCGGGCTGGCGGCGCTGGGCCACTCCAACCCGATGCTGGGCTTCAGCATCGGGTTTGAGAATATCGCCAGCGGCATTGGCGGCGTAGTGGTGGTGGCCTACCTTTCGGCGCTGTGCAACCTGGCCTATACGGCCACCCAGTTCGCGCTGCTTTCGGCGGCCTCCAGCGTGGTGGGCCGCATCGTCACCGGCACCACGGCCGGAGCGCTGATCGAGTCGCTGGGCTACGTGCAGTTCTACCTGCTCACGGCGCTGGTGGCGCTGCCGGGCGTGTTTTTGTACCTGTTCATGCTTCGCGCCGGATTGATCGAGCAGTCCTTGGGCAATGCCGGGTACGTCGAGCCGGAAGACACTGCGCCGCGCTAGCCGTTCAGCGCCAGCACGGCCAAAGGCTTGCAGTCAGCGCCGGGAGCCTTATGCTGGAAGCCCCCCGAGGTTCGAGGCCATGGCCGACTTCCTGCTGCGTGACATCGACGAGCGAACGGCCGACCGCATCAAGGAATTGGCGCGGCAAAAGGGCTGGCCGCTCAATGACGTGATGCTGCTGCTGATCAAGCAGGCGCTGGGCTTGGCCGAGCCCGAGCCCGCACCCGTGCCGGGCGATATCGCCCGCCTCACCGGCGCCTGGAACGACGAAGAGTCGCGGGCCTTCCAGGAAGCCATGGCCGCCATGACCGGACTTCCTGACGATGCGCCGGCCTACGCGGGGCCGGAGCGCCGCAAAAAACCCGACGCGGACGGCTGATCAGGCGGCGTAAATCGCGCCCAGGACGCGCGGACCGCGCGCGCCAGTAACCGACGGCAGGTTACCCGGTCGTCCGGCCAAAGCCTCCCGCGCCAGCCAGGCAAAGCCCGCTGCTTCGATGAAATCCGGGTCCAGACCCAGCTGCGCGGTGCTGGCCACCACCGCGCCGGGAAGATGCGCGGCCAGGCGTTCCATCAGCAGCGGGTTGTGCACGCCGCCACCGCAGGCCAGCACGGTGCCGGTGCCAGGCTGCGTGGCCTGCAGGGCCTGCGCCACGGTCACGGCGCTCAGTTCGCACAGCGTGGCCTGCACGTCTTCCGGCGCCAAGCCACGGGCGCCGAGGCGTTCCTGCAGCCAGGCCAACTGGAACTGGTCGCGACCGGTGCTCTTGGGCGGCGCAAGCGCAAACCAGGGTTCGGCAAGCAGCCGCGCCAGCAGCGCGGGGTCCACGCGGCCGCTGCGCGCGAAGGCTGCATCCCGGTCGTAGGCCTGGCCGCGATGGCGCGTGCACCAGGCGTCCATCAAGCCATTGGCGGGGCCGGTGTCGAAGCCGCGAACTTCCCCGGCGCGCGGCAGCAGGGTCAGGTTGGCGATCCCGCCGAGGTTGAGGATGGCGCGGTCTTCGTCGGGCGAACGCATCACCGCGGCATGGAAGGCCGACATCAGTGGCGCGCCCTGGCCGCCAGCGGCCACGTCGCGCCGGCGGAAATCCGCCACGGTGGTGATGCCCGTGGCTTCGGCAATGACGTTCGGATCGCCCAGTTGCTGGCTGAAGGGCGCGGCGCCGCGGGGATCGTGCCGAAGCGTCTGGCCGTGCGAACCAATTGCGGCCACCTGGGAGGCCGCCACGCCGCTGTCGGCAAGCGCCTGCAGCGCAGCGCGCGCGAAGTCCTGGCCAAGCCGTGTGTCGAGCCGTGCCACCTCGTCAAGCGTGGTCTGGGCGTCCGCCTGCGAGCGCCGCAGCACGTCCTGCGCCAGCGCCACGTTCAGCGGGTAGGTGCGCGCGAACACCAATCGAGGCGCCGGCTCGAACGCCACCAGCGCGGCGTCGATACCGTCCACGCTGGTGCCCGAGATCAGGCCAAGAAAAAGCCCGCCATCGGTGCTGGCGGGCTGGGTTGCTTCTGCCATGGGCTCAGCGCGCGGCGAGGCGCACGCCCTCCACCCGCTTGAGTTGGGCCATGGCCGGCGCGGTGGCGGCGCGGAAGCGCGCCAGGTCGGCGCCAGCGAGCGGCTCGGGCTTGGGCATGGTCACGGTGAGCGGATCGCGGTGCACGCCCTTGATGCGGAATTCGTAGTGCAGGTGCGGGCCGCTGGCCAGGCCGGTCATGCCGACGAAGCCGATGACGCCGCCTTGCTGCACGCGGCTGCCGGTCTTGTACTTTCCAAAGCGCGACATGTGTCCGTAAAGCGTGGTGGTGCCGTTGCCGTGGTCGAGCACCACGGTGCGGCCGTAGCCGTTTTGCCAGCCGACGAAGCTGACGCGGGCATCGCCTGCGGCCATGATCGGGGTGCCGGTACCGGCGGCGTAGTCCACGCCCCGGTGCGCACGCACCGTGCCTAGTACCGGGTGCCGGCGGCGGGGATTGAAGCGCGAGCTGATGCGCGCGAATTCGATCGGCATGCGCATGAAACTCTTCTTCAGTGGACGGCCGCTGAGGTCGAAGTACTCGTCCTTGCCGTTGCGCTGGTAGCGCAGCGCCGTGTATTCCTTGCCGCGGTTGATGAAGCTGGCAGCGATAACGCCGCCGCTGCGCAGACGCTCGCCATCGCGCCAGATTTCCTCGTAGACCACCTGGAAGCGGTCGCCGTCGCGCAAGTCCTGGGTGAAGTCGATGTCGTAGGAAAAGGCGTTGGCCATCTGGTTGATGGCGGCATTGCTCAAGCCGGCTTTAGCGCCATCGGCGTACAGCGAGCTGGTGATCTCGCCGCTGGCCACCATCACCCGGCTCTCGAGCGGGCGTTCGATCACGGTCTCTGTGATCTTGCCATCCGCCAAGTGCAGCTCCACCTTGCTGCTTTCATCGCGGTCGAAGCGCAGGCCGCGCAGGCTGCCGTCATTCGCAAGGTCGAAGCTGATCTCGGCGCCGGCGCGCAGGCGCGACAGCGGGCCGCGCGCGCTGGGCTGCTGCAGCACGGCGTGCATCACCGATGCCGGCACGCCCATTTGTTCGAACACCGCGCCAAGTGTTTGGCCGCTCTGAACCTGCACTATTTGCCAGCTGCTGCCGACGACGGCATCCGCTGGATTGCCAGCAAGGGAGGGCAGCGGCAGGCTCAGGGTGCTCCGAGCATCGCTTTGATCCTGGCCGCGCATGGCGCTGGCAAAACCGGGGATGATGGTAAGAACCAGCCCACCCAAGGAAACGAAGAGGCCGGCCAACACCCAGTGTTCACGGGTCCAGCGGCTGATGAGGGAAGGGGTGGGCTGCTGCAATGGGGTCTACCCGCGGGGGCTGGAAGTCGCGTTACGATAACCAGCGCGAAATACCTACGTCAAACCCTTGTCGCATCTGGCTTTTTTGTTTGTCACGCTTTAACTTTGTATTAACCTCCATTTAACGCCAGCGGCCGTTTTCGGCCCCGGCCCTGAACGAAATCGGCACTCCCTGAATGTCTGACCTGGAAAACGCACTGCAGATCATCGGCCGCGGCGCCGAGGAGATCCTCAAGCCCGACGAACTGGCCGCCAAGCTCAAGTTGGGCCGTCCGCTGCGGATCAAGGCCGGCTTCGACCCGACTGCGCCAGACCTGCATATCGGCCACACCGTGCTGCTCAACAAGATGCGGCAGTTCCAGGACCTGGGGCACGACGTCATCTTCCTGATCGGTGATTTCACCGGGATGATCGGCGACCCCAGCGGCAAGAACGCGACCCGCAAGCCGATGACCCGCGAGGACGTCGAGGCCAATGCGCGCACGTACACCGACCAGGTGTTCAAGGTGCTCGATCGTGATCGCACGGAAGTGCGTTTCAACATGGAGTGGTTCGGCGGCATGTCGGCGGTCGATATGACGCGCCTGGCCGGGCTGCTGACGGTCGCGCGAATGCTCGAGCGCGACGACTTCGCCAAGCGTTACGCTGCCCAGCAGCCTATTTCCATCCATGAATTCCTCTATCCGCTGGCGCAGGGCTACGACTCGGTTGCGCTCAAATCCGACGTCGAACTCGGCGGCACCGACCAGAAATTCAACCTGCTGATGGGCCGCGGCCTGCAGGAGCATTTCGGCCAGCCGCCGCAGGTCGTGCTCACGATGCCCCTGCTGGAAGGCTTGGATGGCATCAACAAGATGTCCAAGTCACTGGGCAACTACATCGGCATCAACGAGCCGGCCATCGACATCGTCACCAAGACCCTGAAAATAGGCGATGAATTGCTGTGGCGCTGGTTCGAGCTGCTCAGCTTCGAAGTGTCGTTGGCTGAGCTGGCGCGCATGAAACAGGACGTGGCCGCAGGCCAGCTCAACCCGCGCGATGCCAAGCTGAGGCTGGCGCGCGAGCTGGCAGCGCGCTTCCACGGCGCGGCGGCGGCGGAAACGGCGGTTGCCGGCTGGCACGCCGTAGTGCGCGGACAGGGCGACACCTCGCTGCTGCCGCTGGCGGAGCTCGCGGTGCCGGCCGAAGGCCTGCGTGTCGCTGCGCTGTTGGTGGCAGCGGGACTGGCGTCGAGCAACTCCGACGCCTCGCGCAAGCTCAAGGAGCGCGCGGTGAAGCTTGATGGTCAGGTGTTCGAGGACCCGCAGCGGATCTTCACGCCCGGTTTCGAGGCGGTGATCCAGGTGGGCAAGCGCAGTTTTTCCCGTATCCGCCTGGTCTCGGGCTGAGAAATCCGGCAAAACCGCCCACTGCTTGCGTGGCGCGTGGGCGCGCGGCTAGGATGCGCGCCCTGCCACTCCCGGCCTCGCGCCGGAAAGTTCAGCGGGCAGTAAGAAAAACCCGCTTCCGGGGTGTTGACGTCCTTGGAAAGCGCTGTATGATGTGCGGCTCGGTTGGGCGAAACGCCCACTGGTTCGGTCCCTGAGGGGGCTAGGACAAGCAGCGATCTTTGACAGTGTGCGCAGGAAATTTGTGCGGGCGCCTGGGAGGGATGGATGAGTCCATTTCTTGCAGACGTCTAGCCAAAAAGCTTTAGATCGATTGAGTAATCAAGTGATGTAAGGCCATGGTCGG
>JANNQY010000225.1:0-3368 GCA_031400995.1 Lysobacteraceae bacterium | reverse complement strand
CATCGGGACTGAAGTCCCTCCTACAGGTCCCTCCCACAAGCCCCTCCCGCAAGGGTGGGTTGGGGGACAATGGGGGCATGAACCCGCTCTCGCACCTGCTCCCCGAACTTGAATCCGGCCTCGTGGCCTTGGGCCTGCCGGCGCAGCCGCTGGCCGGGCGGCTGCTTGATTACCTGGCGCTGCTGGATCGCTGGAACAAGACCTACAACCTCACCGCGGTGCGCGACCCGCGCGAGATGCTCACCCGCCACCTGCTCGATTCCCTGTCGATGTGGCCGCACGTGCGCGACGGCCAGCTGGCGGACTTGGGCACGGGCCCCGGCCTGCCCGGCATCCCGCTGGCGCTGGCCTGCCCCGGCCTGCAGGTGAGCCTGGTGGAAAGCAACGGCAAAAAAGCCCGCTTCCTGCGCGAGGCCGTGCGCAGCCTGGGCATTGGCAACGCCCGGGTGATTGAATCGCGCGCCGAAGCGGTGGCCGAGCCCGGCGCCTACGGCCAGATCACCGCCCGCGCCATGGACACCCTGGCCGGCATCCTGGCCGTCGGCGGCCACCTGCTGGCGCCCCATGGCCGCCTGCTGGCCATGAAAGGCCAGCGCCCCGACGCCGAGATCGCCGCGCTGCCGCCGGGCTGGCGGCTGGAAACCCTGCAGCCGCTCACGGTTCCGGGACTGGAGGGCGACCGCCACCTGGTCACCGTCACCCGCGAGGCGCTGCAAGCGGCATAATCGCCGGCCGGGCCCACGCTTCGCGGTCTCCCGTTCCAACACCAACCACCGGCCCGCGGGTCCGGCGCCAGGAGCCTGCATGGGTCGCATCGTTGCCATCGCCAACCAGAAGGGCGGCGTGGGAAAAACCACCACCGCGGTGAACCTGGCCGCGGCGCTCGCCGCCGTGCCGCGCAAGGTGCTGCTGGTGGACATGGACCCGCAGGGCAACGCCACCATGGCCTCGGGCGTGGACAAGCGCGAGCTGGAGAATTCCACCTGCGAAGTGCTGCTGGCCGAATGCCTTGCCAGCGCCGCCATCGTAAAGACCGCCGAAGGCTACGACCTGCTGCCCGGCAACATCGACCTCACCGCCGCCGAGATCCGGCTGATGGACGAAAGCGCGCGCGAACAGCGGCTCAAGTCCGCGCTTGCGCCGATTCGCGGCAACTACGACTACATCATCATCGATTGCCCGCCGTCGCTGTCCCTGCTCACGCTCAACGCCCTGGCCGCAGCCGACGGCGTCATCGTGCCGATGCAGTGCGAGTACTTCGCGCTCGAAGGGCTCAGCTCGCTGGTGGACACCATCAACGCGCTCAAGGGCAAGCTCAACCCGGCGCTGGAAATCGACGGCATCGTGCGCACCATGTTCGACGTGCGCAACAACCTGGCCAACGCCGTTTCCGGTGAACTGACCAAGCATTTCGGCGACAAAGTCTTTCGCTCGATCATCCCGCGCAACGTGCGCCTGGCCGAGGCGCCCAGCCACGGCCAGAGCATCGTCGGCTACGACCGCGGCTCGCGGGGTGGCATTGCCTACCTGGGCCTGGCGGGTGAAATCGTGCGGCGCGAGAAGAAATTGAAGGAGCTGGCATGAGCACCAAGAAGCGCGGCCTGGGCCGCGGCCTGGAAGCCCTGCTGGGCACGGGCAACAAGGGCGCGGCACCTGCTGCCGAGCCGGCCGACAGCGGCGAGGGCATGCGCAGCCTGCCCATCGCCTCGCTGCAGCCGGGCAAGTACCAGCCGCGTACCGGCATGGACGCGGGCAAGCTCACCGAACTAGCCGAGTCCATCAAGGCCCAGGGCCTGATCCAGCCGATCGTGGTGCGCGAGATCGCCCGCGGCAAGGATGGCCAGCCGCGCTACGAAATCATCGCCGGCGAGCGCCGCTGGCGCGCCGCCACCCAGGCCGGGCTCACCGACATCCCGGTGGTGCTGCGCGAGGTGGACGACCGCGCCGTGATCGCCATGGCGCTGATCGAGAACATCCAGCGCGAAGACCTCAACCCGCTGGAAGAGGCCCAGGCCCTCAGCCGCCTGATCGACGAATTTTCGCTGACGCACCAGCAGGCCGCCGAAGCCGTGGGCCGCTCGCGCGCCGCGGTGTCAAACCTGCTGCGCCTGCTGGAACTGCCCGACGGCATCCGCAAGCTGCTGGAGGAAAAAGCCCTGGAAATGGGCCACGCCCGTGCCCTGCTCACGCTGGCCCCGGCCGCGGCCCTGGCCTTGGCAAAAGAAGCCGTAGCCGAAGGCTGGTCGGTGCGCGAAGTGGAGCGCCGCGCCCAGCTGCTGGGCAAGGGCCTGATCCCGGGCAAAAAACCCACCAAGCCCAACGGCAAGAAAGTGGACGCCGACATCGCCGCGCTGGAGCGCGAGCTGTCGGAAAAACTCGGCGCCAAGGTGGCCGTACAGCACGGCCGCGGTGGGCGCGGCAAGCTGGTGATCAGCTACCACGGGCTGGATACGCTGGATGGCATCCTGGAGCGGCTGCGCGGCGGGGCTTGATACGGCCCTGGCACAAGGCTTCCTTAATCTTCGGGCGGGCAGACTGACAAAGGCGCCTGGCGCCCCCGGCCTCTTGGAGCACCCTGCGTGACGACACCGCACCTGTCAGTAGTGATCCCAGCCTTCAACGAGGACGGCAACGTGCTGGCCCTGCTGGCCGAAACCGTGGCCGCGCTGCGCGGCGTGCTGCCGTTCGAAGTGATCTTCGTGGACGACCACAGCCGCGACGGCACCCTGGCCGCGCTGCAGGGCGCGCTGGCGCACACGCCTGAACTGCGGGTGCTGCACCACGCCAGCCAGAGCGGCCAGAGCACCGCCATCCGCAGCGGCGTCAAGGCCGCGCGCTGCGCCTGGATCGCCACCCTGGACGGCGACGGCCAGAACGATCCCGCCGACCTTCCCAAACTGCTGGCCGCGCGCGACGCCGGCGCCGCCGACGTAAAGCTTTACGCAGGCTGGCGGGTGAACCGCCAGGACACCGGCAGCAAGAAGTGGGCCTCGCGCTGGGCCAACGGCATCCGCTCGCGCCTGCTGCGCGACGCCACCCCCGACACCGGCTGCGGCACCAAGCTGTTCGAGCGCGCGGCCTTCCTTGACCTCCCGTGGTTCGACCACATGCACCGCTACCTGCCGGCGCTGATGCAGCGGGCCGGTTGGCGCACCGTGAGCGTGCCGGTGAACCACCGCCCGCGCGGCGCCGGCGCTTCCAAATACACCAACCTGGGCCGCGCGCTAGTGGGCATCCGCGACCTGATGGGCGTGGCCTGGCTGATCAAGCGCAGCAAGCTCACCGCCGTGCGCGAACTGGAGTGATGGCATGAACGAGCTGATTGTCTGGCTGGAATGGACCGGCCTGCACGTGACGCCCTGGAAGCT
>JANNQY010000224.1:0-2096 GCA_031400995.1 Lysobacteraceae bacterium | reverse complement strand
CATTTTCAGGATCTCGGGCGCGCTGAACCACTGCTGCAGCTTGAGCAGGTTGGTGTTCTGGCCGGCGTTCTGCTCGGGCTCGAACAGGAAATCGGTGCCCCAGGCCAGCTTGACGCCGTACTTCTTCGCCCAGCGGTAGGCGGTGTCGGTGCCGTCGATCACCTGCATCTTCTTGGCGGCGTTCAAGGGATTCGCGCCCGGCGGCGGCGGCTCCAGCACCTGCAGGCTGAGCCATACGCCTTTCTGCGCCATGGTTTTGATGGTTTCCTCGTCCAGCAGCTGGCCGTGGTCGATGCACTTCACGCCGGCGTCGATGGCCCGACGCACCGCGCGCACCGTGTAGGCGTGCACGGTGACGTAGGTGTTCCAGTCTTCGGCGGCGTCCACCGCGGCGCGCAGTTCGTCGAAGGTGTACTGGGTGACGTCGAGCGGGTCGTAGGCGCTGGCGGCGCCGCCGCCAGCCATCAACTTGAGCTGGCTGGCGCCGAAGCGCAGGTTCTCGCGGCTGGCGGTGAGCACTTCGTCGCGGCCATCAGCGATGAAGTTCACGCCCAGGTTCTCGGACCTGGACACCTCGTTGAAGAAGCGCCGCGAGCGTTCGCTGGGAAGACGTGCATCGCCATGACCGGAGGTCTGGGAAATCATCGCGCCCGAAGGCCACACCCGCGGGCCCACGTACTTGCCGCGGTCGATGCCCGCCTTGAGGCCGAAGATCGGCCCGCCCAGGTCGCGCACCGCGGTGAAGCCGCGCAGCAGCATCGCTTCGGCCTCCTTGGCGGCGCGCACCTCGAGCATGGCCGGGGTGACGCCATCGGCGAGTGCATCGGCCTGTGTCCACGCGCTCATGGTCAGGTGCACGTGGGCGTCGATGAGCCCGGGCATCAGGGTGCGTCCCTCGCCTTCCACCACGTAGGTGTCCGGGCCGGGTGCCGCAACATCAGGGCCAATCCCGGCGATGGTGTTGCCGCTCACCAGCACCGAGGTGGGTTCGGACAGCGTTGCCGACTGGCCGTCGAAGACGCGCACGTTGCGAAACAGCGTCGCGGCTGGAGCGTTCGGTACCGCGGCCGTGGCGGCGTCGGCGAGTGCCGTGGCACCCGCGGCGGGTTCGGCCGCGGCCGCGGTCGGCGGCATCGGCTCGGACGCGGCTTGCGCCGCTGGCGCGACGTCACCGTCGCCGGCCGGCGTGACGCCACAGCCGGCGAGAAGAAGGATCGCCAGCAGCGCGCTGCATCTGAAGACATTTCGGGTCATGTTGGCGCTCCTGGCTGACCTTGGATCCATCCCCCCGAGCTTGGACCTAGTGGGCAGGCGCGGCAGCACGGGAACTGCACGTCGGATTTGAACATGAATACGCGGCTGTCGGAGCAATGCGACCGGACGGTGTTGCTGGTGGACGGCAGTATCGAAAGCGACCAAGCGCGGGGTCAGGTTCACTTGCCGGGCCCGGGTCCAGAACAGCCCGAGACCTCGTCCTCCGAAATAGGAACCTGACCCCTGTTTTTGCTCAGGTCGCGGTGCCGCCGCCGGGGGTGAGCAGCTTGGGAAACTGGCGCGGCTGCGAGCGCAGGTACTGCGGCGGCACGGCCACCGACGCGCCCAGATGCGCCGCGGCGTGCCAGGGCCAGTGCGGGTTGTAGAGGATGCCGCGGGCGATGGCCATCAGGTCGGCGTCGCCGGTGGCGACGATGGCTTCGGCGTGGTCGAAGTCGGTGATCATGCCCACCGCCACCACCGGCATACGCACGGCCTGCTTCACCGCGCGCGCCAGCGGCACTTGGTAGCCCGGGCCCACCGGGATGGCCTGGGAAGGATGCAGGCCGCCGCTGGAAACATGGATGGCGCTGCAGCCGCGCGCTTCCAGCGCCTTCGAAAAGGCCAGCGTCTGTTCGATATCCCAGCCGCCCGGCACCCAGTCGGTGCCCGACAGCCGCACGCTGACCGGACGCTCGGCAGGGAACGCGGCGCGCACCGCGTCGAATACTTCCAGCGGGAAGCGCATGCGGTTTTCCAGCGAGCCGCCGTAGTCGTCTTCGCGCTGGTTGGACAGCGAGGACAGGAACTCGTGCAGCAGGTAGCCGTGCGCAGCGTGGATC
>JANNQY010000223.1:0-31644 GCA_031400995.1 Lysobacteraceae bacterium | reverse complement strand
TTTACCCCCGCCCCATTGATCTAACCCTTCCGGCGGGGGCCAACCCCGGGGCATTCTGCTTTCCGCCTCTCGCAACCCGGCCTTTTCCCGTGACCAGAACCGGTGTCAGAGTGAGTTCCGGGAACTCACTCTGACACCGTTTTTTTGGAGGCTGGTTATGGCTGATGGGATTATTGTGCTGCCGGAGGCGGCAGGGGCCCGCGAGGATTACGCGGTGGCGCCGGAGAAGCTGCTGTCCGGCGACCCGCGCCAGGCGGTGCTGCCGGCCTACTCCGATCCGGGAAACGCGTTCCACTGCGGGATCTGGGTGGCCGAGCCGGCGTGCTGGCGGGTCCACTACACCGAGCATGAGTACTGCGAAATCCTGGAAGGCCGCATCCGCATGGTTGCCGACAGCGGCGATGAGCGCGTGGTGGGGCCCGGGGATCGATTCGTCATCCCCGCCGGCTGGCGTGGCAGCTGGGAAGTGCTGGAGCGGGCGCGCAAGATCTACGTCATCTACGAGCCAAAACCAGTCTGATTTTCGGCCAAGGGCGAGCTCCCTGCGACGGCCAGGAGCCCGATCGGCTAGAATTCCGACGTTTGCACGCCCCCGGAGAGCCCCATGAGCGCCACCCCCCTGAAGTACCAGCGCATCCTGCTCAAACTGTCGGGCGAGGCGCTGATGGGCGAAGTGGACTACGGCATCGACCCGGCGGTGATCAGCGCCCTGGCCGCCGAGATCGTCGAAGTCCAGCGCGCCGGCGCCCAGGTGGGCCTGGTGATTGGCGGCGGCAACATCTTCCGCGGTGCCGGCCTGGCCGCAAACGGCATGGACCGGGTCACCGGCGACCACATGGGCATGCTGGCCACCGTGATCAACGCCCTGGCGATGGCCGACGCGCTCGAAAAACAGGGCGGCTTCGCCCGCGTGATGAGCGCGATCAAGATCAACGAAGTGTGCGAGGACTACATCCGCCGGCGCGCCATCCGGCACATGGAAAAGGGCCGCATCACCCTGTTCGCCGCCGGCACCGGCAACCCCTTCTTCACCACCGACTCGGCGGCGGCGCTGCGCGCCAGCGAGATCGGCGCCGACCTCCTGCTGAAGGCCACCAAGGTGGACGGCATCTACGACTCCGACCCCAAGAAGAACCCGCAGGCCAAGCGCTTCGATCGCTTGACCTATGACGAGGTGATCGCCCGCAACCTGCAGGTGATGGACACCGCCGCGTTCGCGCTGTGCCGCGACAACCACGTGCCGCTGCGCATCTACGACATGATGCAGCCCGGCGCCCTGATGCGGATCCTGCGGGGCGAGGACCTGGGTACCCTGGTGGCCGCCTGAGCGGCCCCGGCACGCTGCCGCTATAATCGCCGATTGCCCAGATTCGACGCGGAGCCCCCGATGCTGAACGACATCAAGAAAGACGCCGCCACCCGCATGACCAAGAGCGTGGACGGCTTCCGCCAGGACCTGACCAAACTGCGCACCGGCCGCGCCACCACGGCGCTGGTGGACCACCTGAAGGTGAACTACTACGGCTCGGACATGCCGCTGTCGCAAGTAGCCACCGTGCAGGTGGCCGACGCCCGCTCGCTGCTGATCACGCCCTGGGAAAAAGGCATGGTTGCCGCGGTTGAGAAGGCCATCCTTTCCTCGGACCTGGGCCTGAACCCCAACACCGCCGGCACTGTCATCCGCATCAACCTGCCGCCGCTCACCGAGGAGCGCCGCAAGGAGCTGTCCAAGCACGTGCACGCCGAGGGTGAAAATTCCAAGGTGTCCATCCGCGGCATGCGCCGAGACGCCATCCAGCAGGTGAAGGAACTCCTCAAGGACAAGAAGGTGACCGAGGACGACGCCCACCGCTGCGAGGACGACGTGCAGAAACTCACCGACAAACACGTACGCGACATCGACGACGTGGTCCGCGCCAAGGAACAGGAACTGATGGCGGTTTGAACCTCGCCGCTTTCATGTCCGCCGTCCTTCCAACCGCAGTCAAGCCGCGCCACCTGGCCGTCATCATGGACGGCAATGGCCGCTGGGCGCAGCGTCGGCAGCGTCCGCGCACGCTGGGCCACCGCGCTGGAGCAAAAGCGGTGCAGGTCTGCGTGGAGTTCTGCCTGGCGCAGGGCATCGAGGCGCTGACGCTGTTCGCTTTTTCCAGCGAGAATTGGAACCGCCCGCAGGAAGAAGTGGGCGCGCTGATGAAGCTGTTCCTGCGCATGCTCGACTCGGAAGTGGACGAACTGCACCGCCGCGGCGTACGTGTTGCCTTCATCGGCGACCGCGCGGGGTTTCCGGACACCATCCGCGAGCGCATGGCCCGGTCCGAGCAGCTTTCCAGCGCCAATACCCGGCTCGCACTTACGATCGCCGCCGGCTATGGCGGCCGGTGGGATATCACCCAAGCCTGCCGGCAATTGGCCGCCGATGCAGCTGCCGGCCGCATCCAGCCCGATGCCATTGACGAGGCCATGGTGAATTCAAGGCTGGGCCTGGCCGGACTGCCCGAGCCCGATCTGTTCATCCGCACCGGCGGCGACCTGCGCATCAGCAACTTCCTGCTCTGGCAGATGGCCTACACCGAACTATGGTTTACCGAAACCCTGTGGCCTGATCTGGACGAAGCCGTGCTGCTGGCGGCCTTGGCCGATTTCGCGGAGCGCGAGCGTCGCTTCGGCCTCACCAGCGAACAAGTGTCCGGGAGCCCGGCATGAGCCGCCGCCAGCGCGTCACCACCGCCTTGCTGCTGGCGCCGCTGCCCATCATTGCCGTGCTCTTCCTGCCCACGCCGTGGCTGGCCGCGTTGGTGGCGGCGGTGCTGCTGGCGGGCCTGTGGGAGTGGACGTCGTTCGCGGGCGTGGAGGACACCCTGCCGCGGTTGATGTTTCTCACCGCCAACGCGCTGCTGATGGCGGCGCTGGTGTGGGGTGGCGGTCCCAGTCTGTTCACCCTCAAGTTGGTCAGTGTGCTCGGCGTGGTCTGGTGGGCGCTGGTGCTGGTGTGGCTGTCGCGGCCGCAATTCGGCGCCGGTGATGGCCAGGCCGCGCGCAGCCTCAAGCTGCTGGCAGGCAGCCTTTGCGTCGTGCCGGCCTGGTGCGCGCTGGGCTGGCTGCACTCGGAGCAGCCGCTGGGCGCGCGCTGGACGCTGTTTGCCCTGGCTCTGGTGTGGGCCGCCGACAGCGGCGCGTATTTCACGGGCTCACGCTTCGGCCGCCGCAAGCTCGCCCCCGGCATCAGCCCCGGCAAAACCTGGGAGGGCGTGTTCGGTGGCCTGGCCACGAGCCTGCTGCTGGCCGTGGCCGTGCTGCCGTTGCTGGGCCTGTCCTGGCAGGCGCTGCCGGCGCTGGCGCTGCTCACCGTGGTCACGGCCGCCATCTCGATAGCGGGTGACCTGTTTGAAAGCCTGATGAAGCGGCAATCGGGCGTTAAAGACTCAGGCGCGCTATTCCCCGGCCACGGCGGCCTAATGGATCGCCTCGACAGCCTGGTGGCGGCACTGCCCGTATTCGCGGTGGGCAAGGCATGGCTGGGCCTTTGATCCAGATTGCGCTACTGGGCGCCACCGGCTCCATTGGCGGCTCCACGCTGGACGTGGTGGCCCGCCACCCCGACCGTTTCCGGGTTGGCGCGCTGAGTGCCCACAGCCGGGTGGACGAGCTGCTGGCGCTGTGCGCGCGGTTCCGACCCGATTCAGCCGCCATCGCGGACCCCGGCGGCTACCCGGCCCTGCGCGACGGCCTGCGTGCGCTGGGTCTGCCCACCCGCGCCTTGGCCGGGCCCGAGGCACTCGATGACATCGCCCGCGATCCGGCCTACCCCGTGGTGGTGGCGGCGATTGTTGGTGCCGCAGGCGTGGCGTCCACCCTGGCTGCAGCCCGCGCCGGCAAGCGCCTGCTGCTGGCCAACAAAGAATCGGTGGTCGTGGCCGGTGAACTGCTGATGCAGGCGGTGCGCGACGGCGGCGCCACCCTGCTGCCGATCGACAGCGAACACAACGCCATTTTCCAGTGCCTGCCCGTCAACGGCAGCCGCGCCGGCGTACGCCGCCTGCTGCTCACCGCCTCGGGCGGCCCTTTCCGCGGCCGCCGCCGCGAAGACCTGGCGGCGGTGACGCCAGCCCAGGCCTGCGCGCACCCCAACTGGGTAATGGGGCCCAAGATCTCGGTGGATTCGGCCACGCTGATGAACAAGGGCCTGGAGGTCAACGAGGCCTGCCATCTGTTTGGCCTGCCCGCGCGGCAAATTGAAGTGGTAGTGCATCCCCAGAGCGTCATCCACTCGCTGGTGGACTACGTGGACGGCTCGGTGCTGGCACAGCTGGGCAACCCGGACATGCGCACCGCGCTGGCCTACGGCCTGGCCTGGCCCGAGCGCATTGATTCAGGCGTTGCCCCGCTGGATCTGGCGGCCTTGGCCCGGTTTGATTTCGAAACCCCGGACCTGACGGCATTCCCCTGCCTGGGGCTGGCTTACCGCGCAATGGAGGCTGGCGGCGGCAGCCCCGCGGTGCTCAATGCCGCCAACGAAATCGCTGTTTCAGCCTTTCTTCAGGGCCGATTGGGTTTCCTATCCATTCCGGACCTGATCCAAGCCTGCCTGGACGCCCTGCCGGGCAGACCCACGGGCAGCCTGGAAGAGCTGATGGATACCGACGCCGCGGCCCGGCGCATCGCCGAGGGGCTGGTCACGAGGATGCAGCGGAAATGACGGAGTTCTTCGGCTCGGTGTGGTGGCTGATCGTCAGCCTGGGCATCCTGGTCACCTTCCATGAGTTCGGCCACTACTGGGTGGCGCGCCGCTGCGGCGTGCGCGTCCTGCGTTTTTCGGTCGGATTCGGCAAGCCGCTGTACACGCACGTGGGCAAGGATGGCACCGAGTACGTGGTGGCGATGCTGCCGCTGGGCGGCTACGTGAAAATGCTCGACGAGCGCGAAGGCAACGTGGCGCCGGAAGATCGCCACGCCAGCTTCAATGCGAAGTCTGTTTACCAGCGCATCGCCATCGTGGCTGCCGGCCCGCTGGCCAACCTGGTGCTGTGCGTGGCCCTGCTCTGGCTGATGTTTACCCTGGGCAAGCCCGACAACGTGCCCGATATCGGCCGCGCCGAAGGCCTGGCGGCCGAAGCGGGCTTCCTGCCCGGGGACCGGCTGCTGGACGTGGCAGGACGGCCCACGCCCACCTGGACCCAGGCTGGCATTGCCCTATCCAACGCCGTGATGGACCGCCAAGCAACGCCGGTGCGGGTGCGCACCGCTGAAGGCAGCGAGGTACAGCGAGTGCTGCCGCTGGACCGGCCGGGCCTGGCGCTGCGCGAGGAGCAGCCGTTCGCCGACCTGGGCCTGATGCTGCGCTTTCCGGCCGTGGTGGGCAAAATCCAGCCAGGCAGCGCCGCGGACGGCCGCCTGCAGCCAGGAGATCGGCTTGTTTCCGTGGGGGGCGAGCCGATCCTGGGCTATGACCAGGTAGGCCCGGCCCTGCAGCGGGTGGCCGGCAACGGCCGCACCGTTAACGTGCAGGTTGAGCGCGCCGGCAGCCGCCTGGACATCGCCGTGGACCCCCGGCTGGAAAACGCCGGCGGCACGCCCGTTTGGCGCCTGGGCATCCTGCCAGCGCCGGCCGAGCAGGACGCGTTGCTGCGCTTTGGCCCGCTCCAAGCCCTACCGGCGGCCCTGTCCGAGACCCGCCAGATGACATCCGACGTACTGGGCATGCTCTGGCGCATGGTCACCGGCCAAGCCTCGCTCAAGAACATCTCGGGCCCCATCACCATCGCCCGCGTCGCCAACGGCAGCGCCCAGCTGGGCCCGGCGTGGTTCCTGAACTTCCTCGCGATCCTGTCCCTGAGCCTGTGCATCATGAACCTGCTGCCCATTCCCGTCTTGGATGGGGGGCACCTGCTGTATTACCTTATCGAGCTGGTCAAGGGCAGTCCGGTGGGCGAGCGTGCGCTCGTGGCGGGTCAGTACGTCGGCTTGGCCCTGCTGGCCAGCCTGATGGGGCTGGCCTTCTATAATGACCTGCTCCGGTTCGGATCCTGACACCCACTTTTTTCGCGGACGCCCCGGCGCCCGTCACCCACGGATTGATGATGACGCGACCCATTCTTCGCCGCTGCCTCCTGAGCCTCGCGCTTGCCACCGCCATCGCGGGGCCAGCCCAGGCCCAGAATTTTGACGGCTTCACGGTCTCGGATATCCGCGTCGAGGGCCTGCAGCGCATCTCGCCAGGCACCGTCTTCACCTACCTTCCCGTGGAGAAGGGCGACACGCTGGACCGCGGCGGCTCCTCGGAAGCCATCCGCGCGCTGTTCAAGACCGGCTTCTTCAGCGACGTGAAGCTCGAGCGCCAGGGCGACATCCTCGTGGTGGTGGTGAGTGAACGCCCCGCCATCAACACCATTACGCTCACCGGCAACAAGGACATCAAGACCGAGGACCTGCTCAGCGGCCTGAAGAACGTCGGCCTGAGCGAGGGCGAGACCTTCAACCCGCTCAACCTCGACCGCGTCACCCAGGAATTGATCCGCCAGTACAACAACCGCGGCAAGTACAACGTGGTGATCACGCCCACGGTGACCGACTTGGACCGCAATCGCGTGGACATCAGCATCGTGGTGGTGGAAGGCAAGGCTGCGCGCATCCGCGACATCAACGTGGTGGGCAACCCCACGTATGCCGACCTGGACATCCGCAAGGGTTGGGAATCGGGCACCAGCAACTGGCTGTCGTGGTATCGCCGCGACGACCAGTACTCGCGCGAGAAACTCTCGGGCGACCTTGAAAAACTCTCCAACTACTACCTTGACCGCGGTTACGTCGATTTCAACGTCGAGTCCACCCAGGTCGCGATCAGCCCCAACAATCGGGACATCTTCATTACCGCCAACGTCGCCGAAGGCGAGGTCTACACGGTTACCTCGGTGAAAGTGACCGGCGACACCGTCCTGCCGCTGGAAGACATCCAGAAGTTGGTGCTGCTGAGGGAGGGCTCCATCTTCTCCCGCGGCTTGGTGGAACTGACCTCCGACAGCATCATCGCCACCTTGGGCAACATCGGCTACGCCTTCGCCCAGGTGACGCCGGTGCCGGACATCAACCGCGAAAAGCGCACCATCGGCATCAACTTCTTCGTCGAGCCGGGTCCGCGCGTGCAGGTGCGGCAGGTGGTCTTCAAGGGCAACACCAGCACCGCCGACGAAGTGCTGCGCCGCGAGATGCGCCAGTTCGAAGGCGCCTGGTACTCGCAGGCCGCCGTTGACCGCTCCAAGGTCCGTCTGCAGCGGCTGGGCTTCTTCGAGACCGTCGAGGTGGAGACGCCGGAAGTCACCGGCCAGCTCGACCAGGTGGACGTGGTTATCACCGTGAAGGAGCGCAACTCGGGCCAGTTCACCTTTGGCCTGGGCTACCAGCAGGCCTACGGCCTGATAACCAGCGCGCAGCTGGTGCAGAACAACTTCCTGGGTACCGGCAACCGCTTCAGCCTGTCGGTGCAAAACAACAGCTACTCGCGCCAGTTCGCGCTGGGCATCACCAACCCGTACTTCACCGACAACGGCGTCAGCCTGGGCTTCAACCTCAGCTACAGCGACTTCCAGTATTCCGGCAACGACTCCAACCTTGCGCAGTACGACAACAAGGTGACGTCGGCCGAAGTCATCATGGGCATCCCGCTGACCGAGACCGACAGCATCAGCATGTCGCTGGGCATCGATCGCAACCAGATCACCACCGACGACAACAGCACGCCCCCACCGCTGATTGCCTACCTGGTGGATTCCCTCGGCGACCGGGCTCGCTTCCCGGTGTTCGAAGTGGACGACGACAACGACCCGAACACGCCTCCCGGCAACGACGACGGCGACCCGACTACCCCGGACACGCCCATCACCGGCGGCCTGCGCACCTGGAACGTGAACACCTGGCGCACCCAATTGGGCTGGCAGCGCGATTCGCGCAACGATTTCCTGATGCCCACCCGCGGCACATTCAACCGCGTCGGTGCCGAGATCTCGCTGCCGGGCAGCGACCTGGAGTACTACCGCCTCAATTATTCGTTCGAGCACTACATGCCGCTGACGAACTGGCTGGGCCTGAAGATCGCCACCGACCTCGGCTATGGCGACAGCTATGGCAAGACCAAGGACCAGCAGTGCACGGTCTTCGACGATGTCGGCCAGTTGATCCCGGGCGTGACCGAGTCCTGCGGCCTGCCCTTCTTCAAGAAGTACTACGCCGGTGGTCCGCAGTCGGTTCGCGGCTTCGAGACCAACACCATCGGGCCGTACTACGCGTTCAGCCTGGACTTCCGCCAGCCGCTGGGCGGCGCGTTCAAGACCGCGGGCACCTTCGAGTTCTTCTTCCCCACCCTGTTTGACAACCGTGGCACCCGCCTGTCGCTGTTCGTTGACTACGGCAACGTCTACAACTCACCGAGCGATTGGGAGGCCAAGACCCTGCGCATTTCCAGCGGCTTGGCACTGCAGTGGCAGTCGCCGATGGGGCCCATCTCCATCAGCTATGCCATCCCGATCCAGCGTGAGCGCACCGACGAAATCGAGCGGCTGCAGTTCACCTTCGGCGGCCAGTTCTAAGGCCACGGGCGTGCCCGCACCCACGCCCTCGTTCACTTTGGCCGAATTGGCGGGACGCTTTGGCCTGGGCCTGCACGGCGAGGGCAGCGTCAGCATTCATGGCGTCGGCACGCTGGTGGGAGCCGGTGCCGGACAGCTGGGTTTCCTCGCCAATCCGCGCTATCGCAAGGACTTGACGGCCACCGGCGCCAGCGCCGTGGTGTTGGCCAGCGATGACGCGGCGCTGTCGCCAGTGCCTTGCCTGGTCTCGCCTTCGCCCTATGCGGCGTTCGCCAAGATCTCGGCGCTGTTCGACCCGAGCCCAATGATCGCTCCGGGTATCCACCCCAGCGCGGTCATCGCGGCGGATGCACAGGTGCATCCAGGGGCCCAGGTGGGTCCGTTCGTCAGTATTGGCGCCCGAAGCACGGTGGCCGCCGGCGTGGTGATTGGGCCGGGCTGCAGCATCGGCGAGGACTGCAGCGTGGGTCCGGACTGCCTGCTGGTGGCCCGGGTGAGCTTGGTCTCCAGGGTGCGGCTGGGTGCGCGCGTGCGCATCCATCCGGGTGCGGTGCTGGGCGCGGACGGCTTTGGCCTGGCCATGGACGCGGGACACTGGATAAAAGTGCCGCAGCTGGGCGGCGTGCAGGTGGGCGACGATTGCGAAATCGGCGCCAACACCACCGTGGACCGCGGCGCCATCGAGGACACGGTGCTTGAAGAGGACGTGCGCCTGGACAACCAGATCCAGGTGGGCCACAACGTGCGCATCGGCGCCCACACCGCCATTGCCGGCTGCACCGCCATCGCCGGCTCGGCGCGCGTTGGCCGCTACTGCCTTATCGGTGGTGCCGTGGGCATCGTCGGCCATATCGAGATTTGCGACCGGGTTACCGTGACGGCGATGAGCCTGGTCACCCAGTCCATCACCGAGCCGGGCGAATACTCCTCGGGCATGCCGGTGCAAGACAGCCGCAGCTGGCGCCGCAACGGCGCCCGTTTCCGGCAATTGGACCAGCTGGCGCGTAAGATAAGCGCCCTGGCCAAGGATTGACGCAAGGATTAAGGATGAGCGACGACACCATCAAGATGCCCGTGGATGTCTCCTGCATCCTGCACCTGCTGCCGCACCGCTACCCCTTCCTGCTGGTGGACCGGGTAATCGAATTCGTGCCGCACCAGCGCATCCGCGCCCTCAAGAACGTCACTTTCAACGAGCCGTTTTTCCAAGGCCACTTCCCGGGGCGGCCGGTGATGCCGGGCGTCCTGGTGATCGAGGCGATGGCCCAGGCCGGCGGCCTGCTCACCCAGCTTTCGCAGCCCAAGGATTCCGGCCAGGAAGGCAAGTTGTTCTACCTGGTGAAGGTGGACAACGCCCGCTTCAACCGCATGGTGGTGCCCGGCGACCAGTTGGACATCGAAGTGAAGGTGAAACGGGTGATCCGCAACATGGCGCTCTACGAATGCGTAGCGCGCGTGGACGGCAAGGACGTAGCCAGCGCCGAGATCCTCTGCGCCGAGGGCAAGGCCGCCACATGATCCATCCCAGCGCACAAATCGACCCCAGCGCCACGCTGGGTGCCAATGTCAGCGTGGGCGCGTTCGTGGTCATCGGCGCCGATGTGCACATCGGCGACGGCACCCGCATCGACGCCCACTGCGTAATCACCGGGCCTACCCGCATCGGCCGCGATAACCACTTCCATGCCCATGCCGCCGTGGGCGGCGACCCGCAGGACAAGAAGTACGCCGGCGAACGCGTGGCGCTGGAGATCGGCGACCGCAACGCCATCCGCGAATTCACTACCATCAACCGCGGCACCGGCGCCGGTGGTGGCGTCACCCGCATCGGCAGCGACAACTGGATCCTGGCCTATGCGCACGTGGCGCACGATTGCCAGGTGGGCAACCACTGCGTGTTTTCCAACAATGCCACCCTTGCCGGGCACGTCGAGATCGGTGACTACGTAATCCTGAGCGGTTTCTCCGGCGTGCATCAGTTCTGCCGGATCGGCGCGCATGCTTTCATCGGCATGGGCGCCCTGGTGAATGGTGACGTACCGCCCTACTTGATGGTGGCCGCCGAGGGCTACAGCCGCCCGCGCGGCATCAATTCCGAGGGGCTGAAGCGGCGCGGGTTCGACGCCACGCGCATCGCCGCCATCAAGCGCGCTTACCGCGCCCTTTACATGTCTGGCGCCCCCATGGCCGACGCCCGCGAGCAATTGGCCGCGGTTGCCGCCGAATCCGAAGACGTGCGGCTGATGCTCGATTTCATCGAGCGCAGCGAGCGCGGCCTGCTGCGCTGACGGCGGCGGCCCGGCCCCATGCCAGGCCCCTACCTGCCGCCGATTCCCGGCTTTGATATCCCGGCGCCGCGGCGCCGGCGCATAGCGATCGTGGCGGGCGAGGCGTCCGGCGACCTGCTCGGCTCGGGCTTGGTCCAGGAGCTGCGCCTGCGCTATCCGGAAGCGGAGTTCGCCGGCGTGGGCGGTGAGCACCTGCGCGCTGCCGGCGTGGAGACCTGGCATGACTGCTCCGAGCTGGCGGTGATGGGCCTGGCCGAAGTGCTGCGGCACTTGCCGCGGCTGCTGCGCCTGCGCCGGGCGCTGCGCAAGCGCCTGCTGGCCTGGCAGCCCGACGTATTCATCGGCGTGGACGCGCCCGACTTCAACCTGGGGCTGGAAAAACAGCTCAAGCGCGCCGGCGTGCGCACCGTGCACTACGTCAGCCCGTCGGTGTGGGCCTGGCGCGAGGGCCGCGCGGCCAAGATCGGCCGCAGCGCCGATCTGGTGCTGTGCCTGTTCCCCATGGAACCGCCGATCTACGAGCGCTACGGCATCAACGCCCAGTTCGTCGGCCACCCCTTGGCCGATGCGTTTCCGCTGGTGCCCGACCGCGCCGCTGCGCGCGGTGAGCTGGCGCTGCCCCACGATGGCCCGCTGCTTGCGCTGCTGCCGGGCAGTCGGCTGGGCGAGATTGAGCGGATGCTGCCGACACTTTTGGAAGCCGCGCGCTTCGTATCGGCCCAGGTGCCGGGCCTGGCGGTCGCCATTCCGGCCGCAAACGCCGCCTGCCGCAGCGCCATCGACGCCATCCTGTACCGTTCGGCGCTGGAAAACGCCATCGTCCTCAACGGCCAATCGCACGCCCTGATGGTGGCCTCGGACGTCGTGCTGCTGGCCTCGGGCACCGCTGCGCTGGAAGCAATGCTGGCCAAGCGGCCGATGGTGGTGGGCTACCGCATTTCCGCGCTCACTTATCGCATCGTGATGGGCTTGGGCCTGATGAAGGTCAACCGCTATTCGCTGCCGAATGTCCTGGCCAATGAGCCCATCGTGCCCGAATTGATGCAGAACGACTGCACGCCCGAGAACCTGGGCGAAGCGGTGATGCAGTGGTTTCGCCAGCCCGAAGCGCGTGAGGCGCTGCTGTCGCGCTACCTGGCCATCCACCACAAGCTGCGCCGCAACGCTTCCTCCACCGCTGCCGATGCCGTGGTCCAGCTGATGTCGCGGCGGTGAGCGCGCGCCGCGTGGCCGGCGTGGACGAAGCCGGGCGCGGCCCGCTGGCCGGCCCCGTGGCAGTGGCCGCCGTCATCCTGGATCCACGCCGCCCCATCCCGGGACTGGCGGATTCCAAGGCCCTGAGCCCAGCCCGCCGCGAAGCGCTGGAACCGCTGATCCGCGAGCGCGCGCTGGCTTGGCAGCTTGAATTCGTCAGCGCCGCCGACATCGACCGCCTGAATATCCTGCAGGCCACGCTGCAGGGCATGGCGCGCGTGGTGTGCGCGCTGCAGCCCAGCGCCGAACTCGCGCTGGTAGACGGCAACCGCCTGCCCGCGGGCCTGCCCTGCCCGGCGCAAGCGCTGGTGAAGGGCGATGCATTGGAGCCCGCAATCATGGCCGCCTCGATCCTTGCCAAGGTCGGCCGCGATCGCTGGATGTGCGCGCTGGACCTGCGCCATCCGGGCTACGGTTTTTCCGTTCACAAGGGCTATCCAACGCCGCAACACCTGGACGCCCTGCGCCGGCTGGGGCCCTGCGACCAGCATCGCCGCAGCTTCGCGCCGGTGCGCGACTGCTTGCACGCGCTCGAATCGCCGAAGCTGTCGGCCCGCTGAATTAGTCCGAAGGTCACACCCCCTTCCGGGCGTCGCGGCAGGGTTTGCAACGGTTCACGCTGGTGGCGCATCCCAAAGGATGTGAGCGGCGACGGAACTCCTCCGGCGCGCTGCAATCACCACGAGACCGCCATGAACGCCCAACCCAACCGACTCGATCTCACGCTTGCGCTACCGCCGGCTTCGCCCGATTCGCGCCGCCGCCAGGTGGGCGCCACCGTGCTGCAGGATCCCGCCGTGCAGCGCTTCAACGCGCTGCTGGCCCAACTCGACGCCAACGCGCCGCAAGTTAGCGCCGATCAGCTGGTCACGCTGGCGCGCTGGCTGCAGGCGCAGCCCGGTGCCCACGCCGTGGCCCTGCTGTCCGAACGCCTGAGCCGGGCCGAACAACTGCGCCGGATGCTGCACGACAGCGACTGGGACGTGGATGCCGACCTGCGCGATCGCGCCCGCATGCTGATCGGCTATCTGCAGCAAGTGGACGACCTGATCCCCGATGACCAGCCGCTGCTGGGCAAGCTCGATGACGCCCTGCTGGTGGAGCTGGCGTGGCCGGCGTTTGTCGGCGAATCGCTGGACTACGGTGATTTCTGCCGCTTCCGCGCCGTCCAGCGCCCGCGCGGCAGTGCCCACGAGCGGCGCCTGGCCTGGGAGAACGACTGCCTGGCGCAAGTGGCACTGCTGCAGCGGCGCCGACAGGTGCGCGCGCGCCACTACGCCGGCGGTGAGCCGCTGCCGGCGCGGTTGCGCGTCTGCTGAAGGTTCCACGGGGCGGGCGGCAAGGCCTGGCAACTGGGACTGTCAAGTCCTTGTTCGCCCGCTGTCGGGGTAAACTGCGGTTCGACCTGCGGTCCCCGGCATGACGCCTCGATTCGTCCACCTGCACCTTCACAGCGAGTATTCGCTCACTGACTCCACGGTCCGCATCGCGGAACTGGTGGCGCGCTGTGCTGCGCTGGGATTGCCTGCGGTGGCCATCACCGACACCAGCAACCTGTTTGCGCTGGTGAAGTTCTACAAGGCCGCCGAACCGGCCGGGCTAAAGCCCATCGCCGGCGCCGATCTGTGGCTGTCGGCCGAGGGCGCGCCGCCCTCGCGCCTCACCTTGCTGTGCCAGGACCGCGAAGGCTACCTGGCGCTGTCACGGCTGATTTCCCGCGCCTTCCTGGAAGGCCACGCCGGCGACTACGTGGCCATCGAACCGGACTGGCTGTACCGCGACTGCCGTGGCCTGGTGGCCCTGGCCGGCCGCGACAGCCTGCTGGGGCAGGCGCTGGCCGCTGGCCGCCAGGACCAGGCCGAGCGCGTGCTGGGCGACTGGCGCGCCGCCTTCCCCGACCGCCTGTACCTGGAGCTGACGCGGACCGGCCGCGACGGCGAGGATGCGTTCAACCAGTCCGCCATCGCGCTGGGCGCGCAGCAGGGCCTGCCGCTGCTGGCCAGCAACGACGTGCGCTTCCTGGCGCGCGAGGATTTCGAAGCGCACGAGGCGCGCGTGTGCATTGCCACCGGGCGCGTGCTGGATGATCCCAAGCGGCCGCGCGAGTATTCGCGCGAGCAATACCTCAAGTCGCCGGAGGAAATGGCCGAGCTGTTCGCCGACCTGCCCGAGGCGCTGGAAAACACCGTCGAGCTGGCCAAGCGCTGCAACCTGGAGCTGAGCCTGGGCAAGTACTTCCTGCCCGATTTCCCGGTGCCCGAGGGCCACACGCTGGACAGCTGGATCCGCGAGGAATCGCACCGCGGCCTGGATGGCCGGCTGGCGCGTTTCGATCGCGCCCCCGGGCTTGACGAAGCCGCCTACCGCGCGCGCTTGGACATCGAACTGGGCGTGATCCTTTCCATGGGTTTTCCCGGTTACTTCCTCATCGTCGCCGACTTCATCAACTGGTCCAAGCGCAACGACATCCCGGTGGGGCCGGGCCGCGGTTCGGGCGCCGGCTCGCTGGTGGCCTGGGCGCTGGGCATCACCGACCTGGACCCGATGCGCTACGACCTGCTGTTCGAGCGCTTCCTGAATCCCGAGCGCGTGTCGATGCCCGACTTCGACATCGATTTCTGCATGGACCGGCGCGACGAGGTGATCGACTACGTCGGCCGCAAGTACGGCCGCGACAAGGTCAGCCAGATCATCACCTACGGCACCATGGCGGCGAAGGCCGCGGTGCGCGACTGCGGCCGCGTGCTGGGCTATCCGTATGGCTTCGTGGATTCGGTGGCCAAGCTCATCCCGATGACGCTGGGCGTCACCCTGGACGATGCGCTGGGCTTGAGCGACGCGGCGCGCAAGAACTCGGACCTGGCGTCGGCCGAGCTGATGCAGCGCTACCGCGACGAAGACGACGTGCGCGACCTGATCGACCTGGCGCGCAGCCTGGAAGACCTCACCCGCAACGCCGGCAAGCACGCCGGCGGCGTGGTGATCGCGCCCACGCCGCTCACCGACTTCAGCCCGCTGTTCGCCGAGCACGTGGCCAAGGGCGAAACCGCCAAGTCGGTGGTCACGCAGTTCGACAAGGACGACGTGGAAGCGGTGGGGCTGGTGAAGTTCGACTTCCTGGGCCTGCGCACGCTCACCATCATTGATTGGGCGGTGAAAGCCATCAACGTCAGGCGTGCGGCGGCCAGCGTGCCGGCGCTCGACATCATCACGTTGCCGCTGGACGACGCGGCCACTTATGCGCTGCTGTCGAAGGGCCAGACCACCGCGGTGTTCCAGTTCGAATCGCGCGGCATGAAGGACTACATCCGCAAGCTGCAGCCGCAGCATTTCGAAGACCTGATCGCGCTGGCCGCGCTGTATCGGCCGGGCCCGCTGGGCGCGGGCATGGTGGACGACTTCATCGACCGCAGGCACGGGCGCGCCGCGGTGAGCTACCCGCATCCGCTGCTCGAGCCCATCCTCAAGCCCACCTACGGCGTCATCGTCTACCAGGAACAGGTGATGCAGATCGCCCAGGTGCTGGCCGGCTATTCGCTGGGCGGCGCCGACCTGCTGCGGCGCGCCATGGGCAAGAAAAAGCCCGAGGAGATGGCCAAGGAGCGGGTGAAGTTCGAGTTCGGCGCCGAGCAACTCGGCATCGCCGCGGGCGTGGCCAGCCCCATCTTCGACCTGATGGAGAAGTTCGCCGACTACGGCTTCAACAAGTCGCACTCGGCGGCCTATGCACTGGTGGCTTACCAGACGGCGTGGCTGAAGACGCACCATCCGGCAGAGTTCCTCGCAGCCACGCTTTCGTCGGACATGGACAACACCGACAAGGTGGTGAATTTCCTAGACGAGGCGCGCGAGATGGGGCTGAGCGTGCTGCCGCCGGACGTGAACTCGTCCGAATACATGTTCTTTGCGCTTGATGCCCGCACCGTGCGCTACGGCCTGGGCGCGGTGAAGGGCGTGGGCCGCGGCGCCTGTGAATCAGTGGTGGAGGCGCGCCGCGCGGGCCCGTTTCGCGACCTGCTCGATTTCTGCCGCCGGGTGGACAGTGCGCGGCTCAACCGTCGGGTGCTGGAGGCACTGGTGAGCGCCGGCGCGCTGGACGCGCTGGGCAGCAACCGCGCTTCCCTGATGCTGCAGCTACCCGAAGTGATCAAGGCCACCGAGCAGCTGGCGCGCGAACGCGCCGCCGGCCAGGTGTCGCTGTTTGGCGGCAGCGGCAGCGAGCCCGACATCCACCTCGACCTGCCCGAAGCGCCGGACTGGCCGCTGGAAACCAAGCTTCTGGGCGAGCGCGAAACCCTGGGCCACTACCTCAGCGGCCATCCGCTGGACCCGTGGCGCAGCGAGCTGCAGGCGCTGGTGGGCGGCGTGGACCTGCGCGACCTCGACACCCTCTGGAGCCAGAAAAAAGACCGCCGCGGCGAAGCGGCCGTGGTGCTGGCGGGTATCGTCTCGGCGGTGCGACGGCGCGGCGATTCCATGGCCTTCGCGCGAATCGAGGACGGCCGCGGCCAGCTCGAGGTCGCCTTCTATCGCGAAGCCTTCGCCGAATGTGGCCACCTGCTGTCGCGCGACCGGGTGCTGTTGGTGGAAGGCAACCTCGCCGAAGACCAGTTCTCGGGCGGCTTCGTGCTGCGCGTGCGCCAGTGCTGGGATTTCCGCCAACTGTGCGCCCAGCACGCGCGCCGGCTCGGGCTCACGGTGGACCTGCGCGCCCAAGGCACCTGGGAGCGCCTGCAGGGCCTGCTGGCGGCCTTCCGACCCGGTGCCACGCCGCTACGCCTGGACCTGCTCACGCCCGGCAAGGCGCGCGGCACCGTGGACATCAACGGCAGCCAGGGCGTGCGCACCGATCCCGAACTCATCAGCCAGCTGCGCGCCCTGCCCGGCGTGAGCCAAGTCACGCTTTCCCTCCACCGCCCCTGGCAACAGGGCGGCTAACCCCTCCCTCCCACAATGGCCGGACGGCGCCGAGGCCGCTAGAATCCCGCCATTAGACTCTTTGCTCTAGACCCCCGGCCGCAGGCTCGGGCGTCTTCACCAGGTAACCGCATGAATCCGAATTTCCTTGACTTCGAACAGCCCATCGCCGAACTGGACGCCAAAATCCAGGAGCTGCGCCGCGCCAGCGCCGGCCCTGCGGTGAATATCGAGACCGAGGTGAACGGGCTGCATGACAAGCTGCGCGCGCGCACGGCCGAAATCTTCAAGGCGCTTACTCCTTGGCAGATTTCGCAGCTGGCGCGGCATCCGCAGCGGCCCTACACCAGCGACTACCTGGGCCTGATGTTCGACGAGTTCCATGAACTGGCCGGCGACCGCGCCTTCGCCGACGACGCCGCCATCGTCGGCGGCCTGGCGCGCCTGGACGGCCGCGCAGTGATGGTGATTGGCCAGCAAAAGGGCCGCGACACCAAGTCCAAGATCCGCCGCAATTTCGGCATGCCGCGCCCGGAGGGCTACCGCAAGGCGCTGCGCCTGATGAAGATGGCCGAACGCTTCGCGCTGCCGCTGCTCACCTTCATTGACACGCCCGGCGCCTACCCCGGCGTGGGCGCCGAGGAGCGCGGCCAATCCGAGGCCATCGCCCGCAACCTGCTGGAGATGGCCGAACTCAAGGTGCCGATCATTTGCACCGTCATCGGCGAAGGCGGCTCCGGCGGCGCCTTGGCCATTGGCGTGGGCGACCGCACGCTGATGCTTGAATACAGCACCTATTCGGTGATTTCCCCGGAGGGCTGCGCCTCGATCCTTTGGAAGTCCGCCGACAAGGCCCGCGACGCCGCCGAGGCGCTGGGCCTCACCGCCAAGCGCCTGCTCGAACACGGCCTGATCGACCAGATCGTGCCCGAGCCGCTGGGCGGCGCGCATCGCGATCCCACCACCATGGCCGCCACGCTCAAGCAGGTGCTCCTGCGCGAACTGGCGGCGCTGGACCGCATGGACTCCGCCGACCTGCTTGAGCAGCGCTACCGCCGCTTGCGCAGCTACGGTGCCTACGAGGCGGCCTAGGCTATTGGCGCGCTGATTGCCGGATTTTCCGCGCTCGCCGGGCATCGGGGCGGCGCTCCGTGGATTTGATTTCGCCCGAGCCACCGCTGACCGGGCCCGTTGCGGTCGCCTTCAGCGGCGGCCTCGACTCCACCGTGCTGCTGCACCTGCTCGCCCAGGGCGCGGCGCGATCGCGCTCGCTGCGGGTGCTGCACGTGGACCACGGCCTGCATCCGGATTCGGCGCGCTGGGCCGAAACCTGCGCCGCCACCTGCGCCACCCTGGGGCTGGCCTTTCAATCGGTCCGGGTGCAAGTGGTGGACCGTGGCGAAGGATTGGAGGCCGCGGCGCGCAGTGCCCGCCACGCCGGCCTGATGGAGATGCAGCGTGAGGGCGAACTGATCGCGCTGGCGCATCATCAGGACGACCAGGCAGAGACGGTGATGCTGCGGCTGCTGCGCGGATCCGGCGACGGGCTTGCCGGCATGCGGCCACTGCGTGCCTTTGGCCGCGGCTGGCTCTGGCGGCCGCTGCTGGCGCAGCCGCGGGAGGCCCTGCAGGGCTACGCCGAACAGCATGAGCTGCGCTGGGTGGAAGACCCTTCCAACGCCGCCCAGCGCCATGACCGCAACTACCTGCGCCACAGCGTGATGCCAGCGCTGGCGGCGCGCTGGCCGCACAGCACCGCGTCGCTGGCGCGCAGCGCCGGCCTGCTGGCCACGCAAGCCGACCTGCTTTCGGCCGAAGACAGCCGCCGGCTGGCCCAGGTGCAGGGCATGGATCCGTCCAGCCTGTCGTTGCCCGCGTTGCTTCAACAGCCGCCCGCCTGGCGCGACCGCCTGCTGCGCGCCTGGGTGCAGACGCAGGGACTGCCTCCCCTGCCCGGCGACGCGGTGGCCATCATCAACGACGAGGTCGCGCTGGCGCGCACTGATTCGCGCGCTGAGTACGCGTGGTCGGGTGCGGTGATCCGGCGCTGGCGCGACGGCTTGTTCGCCGGACGGCCGCTGCCGCCGCTGCCCAAGGACTGGCGCGTCCATTGGGACGGGCGCGCGCCACTTTCGCTGCCCACTGGCGACGTGCTGCGGCTGGAACCCGCACTCGGCTTCGACTCGCCGGTGCTGGTGCGCACGCGGCAAGGCGGTGAACGGCTGACGCAGCCCCAGCGTGAGCACAGCAGCGAGTTGAAGCAGGTGCTGCAGGACCTGGGTGTCCCGCCGTGGCAGCGGGCGCGCCTGCCGCTGGTTTTTGCCGCAGACGGTGAACTGCTGGCCGCGGGCAGCGTGGCGCTTTCGGCCCAACTGCAGTCCTGGCTCACCGCTCGCGGTGCGCGCCTGCGCCACGATCAGCGCCCGCGCAGCGACGCCGACGCCCGTTGACCCGACCCCAAGCGCCCGCGCAAACTTCAGCCATGGCCGCCAAGACCCCCGCATCGCCGCCGTCGCCCGTCGCCCAGTTCGAAACCTCGCTGGACGAACTGGAGCACCTGGTCCAGAAAATGGAGAAGGGCGATTTGTCGCTGGACGATTCATTGGCCGCCTACGAGCGCGGCGTAAGTCTCTATCGCCAGTGCCAAGGCGCGCTGGAGCAGGCCGAACTGCGCGTGCGCCTGCTCAGTGACCCCGCCGACCCTGACAGTGGGCAATCGTTCCAGCCCGATGCTTCCTGAGCCCGAACTCGCGCGCTGGCAGGAGCGCGCGGAGGCTCAGCTCGAAGCCGCCCTCCCCGACGCCAGCCGCCCGCCCGCGCGCCTGCATGCCGCGATGCGCCATGCGGTGCTCGGTGGCGGCAAACGGCTGCGGCCGCTGCTGGTTTACGCGGCAGGTGCGGCCACCGGTGCCGACGAGGCGCTGCTGGATGCACCGGCCGCCGCGGTCGAACTGATCCACGCTTTTTCGCTGGTGCACGACGACCTGCCGGCCATGGACGACGATGCGCTGCGCCGCGGCCAGCCCACCGTGCACGTCGCATTCGATGAAGCCACCGCCATCCTGGCCGGCGATGCGCTGCACGCGCTGGCCTTCAGCGTGCTGGCACGCGCACCGGTGCCAGCGGCGCTGCGGCTGGACTGGCTGGCAACACTGTCCGAAGCCACCGGCGCCGCCGGGATGTGCGGCGGCCAGGCGCTGGACATGGCCGCAACGGGAGCCCGGCTGGCGCTGGCGCCGCTGGAGCACCTGCATGCCCTCAAGACCGGCGCGCTCATTCGCGCGGCGGTGCGCATGGGCGCCATGGCCGGCCGCGCCGACAGCGGCACGCTGGCCACGCTGGATGTGTTCGCCGCCGCGCTCGGCCTGGGCTTCCAGATCCGCGACGACCTGCTGGACGTGGAAGGCAGCAGCGCGCAGTTGGGCAAGACCGCCGGCAAGGATGCCGCCCAGCAGAAATCCACCTACGTCGCGCTGCTGGGGCTGGCCGGCGCCCGCGCTGAACTGGCGCGCCAGCAGCAGCGCATGGCGTCGGCCCTGGCCGGGCTGGACGCGCCCGGGCTGGCGGCGCTGGCGCGGTTTGCGGTGGACCGCACGCACTGAGCCACGCACCGCTTGCGTTCGGCGCGCGTCGGGCCTAGCGTCCGGGACAAGTCTTTATGGGGAGGAGCAAGCGTATGAACTGGTATCTGGGGGTTTTGAAGAAGTACATCGATTTCAACGGCCGGGCACGGCGCAAGGAATACTGGATGTTCGTGTGGTTCAACATCCTGATCAGCATCGTGCTGGGAGCGGTGGACTACGCCACGGGCATGTACCAAGCCGAGGCGGGCGTGGGCGTGCTCAGCGGCCTTTACTCGCTGGCGATCCTGCTGCCCAGCATCGCCGTGGCGGTTCGCCGCCTGCACGACACCAGCCGCAGCGGCTGGTGGCTGCTGATCGCCTTCGTGCCGCTCATCGGCGGATTGGTGCTGCTGGTTTTCATGGTGCTCGACGGCACCCCCGGCAGCAACGAACACGGCCCCAACCCCAAGGAAGGCGCCGCCTGACCAATAACGGTGTCAGAGTGAGTTCCAGGAACTCACTCTGGCACCGTTACGCTCAGTTGATGAGGCGCAGGGCGAGCGGGTAGCGGTAGGTCTCGCCGCCGTTGGCCTTCATGCCGGCCATGATGCAGAAGACGATGTTGCCGATGAAAATGACCGGGTAGAGCAGGAAGCCGATCAGCAGCAGGCTCAGCATGCCCGCGACCAGCCACGCCAGGATGATGGTGATCTGGAAATTCAGCGCCTCTTTGGCGTGTTCCACCAAGAAGCCTTTGTCGGACTTGTCCTTGTTGGTCAGCCAGATGATCAGCGGCACGATGAAGCTGAGCACGATGCCCGAAAGATGCGTGATCAATGCAAGGGTGCGGTCTTCCTGCGGGACGCTCGAGGTCTGCACGTCGTTCATTGGTTTCCCCTAAGTGAATGATGCGCGGCGGCAAGGCACCGCGGGCCCGGGTAATTTCCAACCTTGTGAAGGCACTGTCAAGGCGAGGTGAAATCAGGCCTCGCCGGCCACCATCAGCTTGCCCACCAGGATCGATCCCACGGCCACGTGCGAACGCCGGTCCACGTCGGCGCCCACCGCTTCGATGGCCAGGAAGATGTCCTGCATGCGCCCGGCCACGGTGATTTCGTCCACCGGGTGCACGATCTCGCCGTTCTCCACCCAGAAGCCGGCGGCGCCGCGCGAATAGTCGCCCGTGACGGTGTTGGCGCCCTGCCCCATCAGCTCGGTCACCAGCAGCCCGCGGCCCATGCCGCGCAGCATCTCGTCCATGCCCTGGGCGTTGGCGCTGGCCTGCAGGTTGTGCACGCCGCCGGCATTGCCGGTGCTCTGCAGCCCCAGCTTGCGCGCCGAGTAGCTGCCCAGCAGGTAGCGCGTCAACACGCCGTCGCGCACCAGGTCCGAATCCACCGTGGCAACGCCTTCGGCGTCATAGCCGCCCGAACGCAGGCCGCGCGGCAGGTGCGGGCGCTCCACCAGCGAGAACCACGGCGGCAGGATCTGCTTGCCGGCATGGTCTAGCAGGAAGCTGGCCTTGCGGTAGAGCGCGCCGCCGGAGATGGCCCCCAACAAATGCCCCACCAAGCTGCGGGCCATTTCCGGCGCGAACAGGACCGGGTAATGGCCGGTCTTGATGGGCCTGGGATTGAGCCGCGCCACCGTGCGCTCGGCGGCACGCCTGCCCACGTGAGTGGGCGACTCCAGGTCATCGGGCGACAGCGCACTCGTGTACCAGTAGTCGCGCTGCATGGCATCGCCGCTGCCGGCTATCAGTGTGGCGCTGAGCGAATGGCTGGTGCTGCGCTCGGCGCCAACGAAGCCGTGGCTATTGGCGTACACCGACAGGCTTTCACCGCTGTTGGCACCGGCGCCGTCTGAGTTTGCGATGCGCGGATCGGCGGCGCGACCGGCGGCTTCGGCTTCCAGCGCCAGCGCGATGGCGCGGTCGGCGTCCAGCGCCCAGGGGTGCCACGCGTCGAACTCGCGCAGGTCGCTGGACATGCGCTGCGCGTCGGCCAGTCCGGCGGCCGGATCGGCTTCGGTGTGTCGGGCGATGGCGCAGGCCTGACGCACCGTCGCGTCCAGGCTGCCGGCCTGCAAGTCGGCGGTGCTGGCGCTGCCCTTGCGCTGGCCGAAGTAAACGGTGACGCCGACGCCGCGGTCGCGGGTGCGCTCCACCGTCTCAACTTCGCCAAGGCGCACGTTGACGGCCAGGCCCAAGTCTTCATTCAGGGCCACCTCGGCCTGGCTGGCGCCGAGCGCAGCGCACTGCGCCAGCACCTCGCGCGCCAGGCCTGATAGCCGGTCCAGCCGGGCCAGGGAATCGTCGGAAGCTGCGGCAAGGGGGTTCATGGGCGTATCCTTTCGCTCCGGAACGGCGGTGGACGATGCACAGCGACGATCAGCTTGATGACGAGGAAGACTTCGGCCCCAGCCGCAGCGACCAGCGCCGCGAGGCGCTGGGCGTGTTTGAGCTGGCGCTGCGACTGATGGAGCTGGGCGACGCCCGCATCGGGCAGATCCCGATGGACGAGACGCTGCGCGACCTGGTGCTGGCCTCCAAGAAGATCACCGCCCAGATCGCCCGCAAGCGGCAGGCGCAGTACCTGGCCAAGATCCTGCGGCGCGAGGAGGACGACGCCCTGCAGGCCATCCGCGCCGCGCTGGACCACGACAAGGTGGACGGCCGGCGCGAAGCCGCCGCCCTGCACAAAGTGGAGTACTGGCGCGACCGCCTGGTGCGGCTGGGCGACGATGCGCTGGGCGAACTGCTGCTGGAGCATCCGCAGGCTGATCGCCAGCACCTGCGCCAGCTGGCGCGCAACGCGCAGCAGGAAAAACTGCGCAACAAGCCGCCGCACGCTTCGCGCGAACTGTTCCGGGAGCTGCGCGAATTGCTGACCGACGCGCCCGCCTCCGAGGACGCCGAGATCGACGACCAGAACGCGCCGGAACCCAGCTTCCGAGACCGCGACTGAGCTGCTCAAGCGCGGGTGCCGCCGATCGTCATTGCATCAATCCGGAGCGTGGGCTGGCCCACGCCCACCGGCACACTCTGGCCATCCTTGCCGCAGATGCCGACGCCGGCATCCAGCGCCAGGTCGCGGCCCACCATGCTCACGCGGGTCATGGTTTCCGGGCCGTTGCCAATCAGGGTGGCGCCCTTCACCGGCCGGGTGAGCTTGCCGTCTTCGATCAGGTAGGCCTCGCTGGCCGAAAACACGAACTTGCCGCTGGTGATATCCACCTGGCCGCCGCCGAAGTTGGGCGCGTAGAGCCCCTTCTTCACCGAGGCGATGATCTCGGCCGGGTCGTAGTTGCCGGCCAGCATGTAGGTGTTGGTCATGCGCGGCATCGGCAGGTGCGCGAAGCTCTCGCGGCGGCCGTTGCCGGTGGACGCGACGCCCATCAGGCGCGCGTTCAAGGTGTCCTGCAGGTAGCCGCGCAGGATGCCGTCTTCGATCAAGGTGGTGCACTGGGTCGGCGTGCCCTCGTCGTCGATGTTGAGCGAACCGCGGCGTGCGGCCAGGGTGCCGTCGTCGACGATGGTGACGCCCGGAGCGGCCACGCGCTCGCCGATGCGGCCGGCGTACACCGAGGTGCCCTTGCGGTTGAAATCGCCCTCCAGCCCGTGGCCCACCGCTTCATGCAGCAGCACGCCGGGCCAGCCTGGGCCCAGCACCACCGGCAGCGTGCCAGCCGGGGCCTCCACGGCCTCCAGGTTCACCAGCGCCTGGCGCAGCGCTTCGCGCGCCACGCCTTCGGGCCGGCCATCGGCAAATAGTTCAGCGTAGGAATAGCGGCCGCCGGCGCCGGAATAGCCCTGCTCACGGCGGCCATCCTGCTCCACGATCACCTGCACGTTGAAGCGCACCAGAGGCCGCACGTCCGAGGCCACGCGGCCGTCGCTGCTGGCCACCAGCACGGTGTCCACGCCGCCAGCCAGGCTGACGATGACCTGGCGCACGCGCGGGTCGGCGGCGCGCAACCATTGGTCCACCGCGCGGAGCGCTTCGATCTTGCCTTCGGTGTCCATGCCGTCCACCGGGTCCAGCGGTGCGTACAGCGCGCGGCCAGGCACCACGATGCGTTGGCCGACGCGGGCCTGCTGGCCGCTGCGGCTGATAGCGCGCGCGGCAGCTGCGGATTCATCCAAGGCGTCGGCGCGAATGTCGTCGGAGTAAGCAAAACCGGTCTTCTCGCCGCTTACTGCGCGTACGCCCACGCCCTGCTCGATCGAATGCGAGCCGTCCTTGACGATGCCGTCCTCCAGCGTCCAGCCCTCGCGCCGGCTGTGCTGGAAATACAGGTCGCCGTAGTCCACGCCCGGGCCCATCAGCTTGCCGAAGGCAGCGTCCAGGCTTTCGAGGCCCAGTCCACCGGGAGAGAGCAGGCGCGATTGCGCCAGAGTGAGGGAATCGCTCATGCGTCTGCTTCAAAGTCCATCGGCCGAGCCTGACAGATGCGGCCGCGGGCGGCGTGATTCAAGCCAGCTACCTGGCCGCGGGCACCCCTCAAGGCGAACGCACCGGCCTGGGCGGGGCCGGCGGCAGCGGCGGTGGCCCGCGCTCCACGATTTCCATTTTCGGCGTTTTCCACGGGCCAGTGACCTCGTAAACGGTGCGGCCGGCCTGCTTGAGCGGCTGCTGCAGCACCGCCTGCGCCACCGCGCCCATCGCCGCGCCCACCGGGCCGCCGGCAATGGCGCCAATCGCCGGCAGCACGCCGCCGGTCTTGGGCAGCACTTCGATGCGCTGGTTGTATTCCTGCGTACGCAGGTTGGTCTCGCCGGACACCCGGATTTCCGCCGACGGCCCGTCGATGCGCAGCAGGTCGGTACTGGCGCGGCCATCGGCGAAAACAAATTCGCCGCTCATGGTGTTGAAGCCGAAACCCTTCTGGAAGAAATCGCTGAAATCCAGGCTGAGCCGGCGCGGGATCTCGGCCAGGCTGATCAGGCCCAGCACGCGCCCGCCACCGCCGGGCTCCACCTCCAGCAATTGGCCCTCGCCCACGTCGACCTTCAGACGGCCGTTGAAGCGCGCCAGCGCGAAGGCCCCCGGTGAGCCCGGCCATTGCCCATCGAGTTGGCCCTGGGTGGGGCCTTCGGACACCATGCCGGCCAAGCCGAACGCGGTGAGCAGTTCGCCCAGGCTGGCCGCGGTGTAGTTCACCGTGAAGCGCGACTGGCTGGAGCGTTCATCCACGCGCAGCCAGCTGCCGCTGGCGGAGAGCTGCAGGCGCGGCGACTGCGTATCGAAGCGCTCCACGCGCAGGCCCAGGGGCACCGGACGCGCCTGCAGCTCGGCCTGGCCCAGCGCCAACGCCCCCAGCCTCAGGTCTTGCACCGAAAAACGCAGCGGCGGCAAGCCGGCGGGGTCGCGGCTGATGCCGGCCTCGGCGTCGGCCAGCGCCGCCGGCGTGGGCGCCACTTGTTCGGGCCAGTGCAGGCGTTCGAACTCACCCCGCACGCCCTGCGCCAAAGGGATGGCGATATCCAGGCGGCCGGCAATGGCAGGCCCGTCAAGCTGCACGCGCGTGCGGGTGGGCTCACGCTGCAGCTGCACCCGCGTGTCGGGGAAGTTGGAATCCAGCAGGTCCAGGGCCGCCACGCGCACGTCCACTTCGCTAAGCCCGCCGGCGCCCTCGCCCTTGGCGGCGAACGCGATCCAACCGGCGGCGTCCAGCTGCGCCGCGGCACCCCGAACCACCAGACCCTGCGTGGGCGGCGCCAAGGCGGGTCCGGCACCCAGTTGGATCAATCCGGTCATGGCATCGTCGGCACCGATGCGGCCGCGCAGGCGCATCACCTCGCCCAAGCGCAGCTTCACTTCGCCGCCGCGCGCCGGCAGCGGCGCTTCAAGATGCAGCGGCATGGCGTCGGCCTCGGGCTTGGCCAGCGGCGCCGGCAGCACGATGGCGGTGCCCACCAGGTCCGAGTCCACGGTCAGCTGCGCCGGCGGCGTCGGGCCGTCGGCCGCGGCTTTGGGTATGTCCACGTTCACCGTCCAAGCGCTGCTGCCCAGCAGCGCGCTCTTGAGCCATTCCAGCGGTGGATGCCGATCAAGCAGCACCTGGCCCGGGAAACGGCCTTCCAGAGTGGCGCGCGCTGCCAGCGCGGGGTTCGCCGTGTACGTTTCACCCACCTGCAGCGAAAACCGCGCGGGTTGGCCTTCGAACTGGACGGCCAAGTCCTCGGCCGCGAAGCCCTGGTCGCTGTAGCGCGTGCGGCCAGTCACCTCGGTGAAGTCCAGGTCCCAACGCGGGTCCGACAGCCGGGCGTTCTTGAGTTCCAGCGTGCCCTCGATGCGGCGTCCGCCCAAGCGCGCGGCCAGCGGTAGGTCCATGGCCAGGGTCACGGTGGCCGGGCCGCGCACCTTGGCGCTGCGCAGATGCTCGCCAAAGCGCTCCATCAGCGGGCTGGCCAGCATCAGCGCCTGCAGCGACTCACCGTTCGCGGGCGTATCCACGTCAAGGAGAAGTCGCGGGTCCTTGAAATCGGCAATCACACCCGACACCCGGCGCACGCGGTTGCCCTGGATCATTCCCTCACCCTGCAGGCTCATTCCGGGACCATCAAACGCCACCTCCAGCTCCAGCGCTTCGGCAGCCGGCCACTCGGGGTTGAACGCGACCTGACCCCCGCGCAGGCGCGCGCGCGCATCGAAGCGGCCTTGGCCGCTGCGGAAGGGCCAATCGTCCAGGTCGCCGGCGAGGGTGGCGCGGCCGTCTTCAACCACGCCCTGCTCCAGCGCCGTGTCCAGCCACTGCATGGCGGCAGGCGGCATTTTGCCCACGATCCAGAAAAACTTGGCGGCACGCACCGTGGAGGGATCCACCGCGGCGGCCAGATCCACGCGCGGGCGGCTACCGTCGCCCTGGAACTGCAGCTCGCCGCGCAGGCGGGTGCCAAACTCGTCGCCGCGGATGCGCAGGCCACTGGCGCCCAAGGTCCACTGCTCGCCACTGCGCCACCAGCCCAGCGTGCCGCCCAGGCGCAGGTCCAGCGGCTGGCGCAGCAGCGCCCAATCCAGGCGGGTGTCGGAGTCGGCCAGCCGCAGTACCCCGCCGTCCTGGTCAAACGCGGCCATGCCCGACACGCTCTGTAGCCCGGGGCTCTTGCCACGTGCGCTCCAGCCCACCTGCGCCAAGTCTGCAGAGCCCGACCACTGCCCGTCGCGGCCCTGCACGCGCACGTTGCGCAGCGCGCCTTCCGGCGCCGCCTCGTGGAGCCAGCGGCGCAAGCCCATCGGCACCTTCGGGCTCAAGGTGGCCAGCGCACGCGCGGCAGCCAAGTCCATTCGCGGCGCCTGCATCGCGTACTGGTTGCCACCGGCCAACCACAGCCCATCGAAACTGCGCGGTTCGCGCCGGCCGCGCTCGTGGAAATTCAACTCCGGTGCGTGCAGCTGCCAGCCGTTGTCGTCCAGCTGCCAGCGCGCCAACAGAGTGGCTCGCTCGTATTCAACGCGGGGCGACGTCTGCTGGCCGGTATCGTCCGCCAGCCACTTCCTGCGGGCCCTGAGCACCAACGGTGACAGATCGGCGCGACTGCGCACGTCGGTGACCCGCTGGGTTTCAATTCGCGCCCAGAGATCAAGATCGCCGCTGCCTGAAATCACCACGCCGGTATCGGCCAGCAGCGGCGACCAGTCGTCCAGGCGCAGTTCCTCACCGCCCGCCCAGAGTTCGCCCGACCAGTCCGCGCGCGCCAGGTCCGCCACCGCGGCCATCGGCCGGCCGCGCAGCTGGGCCCAGGCACGCACGCCCACCCGCAGCTGGTTGCCGCTGACGCGCAGGCGCATGTCAACGCGCGGCAGCTCCAGCGCGCGCGTGAGCGCCGGCGAACGCACCGTCAGCCGGGCGCGCTCAATCTGCAGTTCGCCCAAGGCCTGCAGCGTGTCCAGCGGATCTACGCCGGGCTGCACTTCGAACGGCAGCCCCACCACGGCCCAGCGGCCGTCGTCGCCCTGCGCTAGCAGCAGCGACAGGTCCCGCACCTTGAGTTCGGTCAGCGGCTCGCCCGGCAGAAGGCCCGAGTACACGGCCACCAGCAGCTCGGCCCGGCCGATGTCCAGCCGGCTGCTGCCGGCGCCAATTTGCAGGTCGTCGAAGGTGAAGCGTGGCCCGCGCCGCGTCCACTCGCCGTGCGCGTGGCTGAAGACAACGGGCTGGCCGATGCGTTCGCTGAGCCAACGCGCCACCTTGTCCGGATGCTGGTCCACCAGCGGCAGCATGCGGTTGAGCACGCTCACCCCCAGCGCCGCCAGTATCAGCGCCAAAAGCACGCCATAGCCCAGGATGCGGCGGGTGTGGCGGATCCGGCGGCGCAGCGCGCTGGACATACGTGGGCCTAGAGCAGGACCACGTCGTACTGCTCCTGCGCATACTGCTCATCGGGCTGGAAGCGGATGGACTTGCCCAGGAATTCCTCCAGCTCCGCCACCGCCGCCGACTCCTCCTCGGTGATCTTGCCCACCACCTTGGGCGACGCGATCACCAGCAGCTGCGTGGCCTCGAACTGGCGCACCGCGCGGGTGATCTCCCGGAAAATTTCATAGGTCAAGGTTTCGGCGGTCTTAAGCGTGCCGCGGCCGCCGCACTCGTGGCAGGGCTCGCACAGCTGGCGCTCGAGGCTTTCAGTGGTGCGCTTGCGGGTCATCTCCACCAGGCCCAGCGGCGAGAATTCATACACCGACGTGCGTGCGTGATCGAGGGCCAGGCCTTTCTCCAGCGTGCGCAGCACCTGGCGCCTGTGCTCGTCATCGGTCATGTCGATGAAGTCGATGATGATGATGCCGCCCAGGTTGCGCAGCCGCAGCTGGCGCGCCACTGCCTGCGCCGCTTCGAGGTTGGTGCGATACACCGTCTCCTCGAGGTTGCGCTGGCCCAGGAACGAGCCGGTGTTCACGTCCACGGTGGCCATGGCTTCGGTCTGGTCGATGATCAGGTGCCCGCCGGATTTCAGCGGCACCTGCTTCTGCATGGCGCGCAGGATCTCGTCCTCCACGCCGTAGAGGTCAAAGATGGGGCGTTCGCCGGCGTAGTGTTCGATACGCTCGGCCAGTTCGGGCATGAACTGGCGCGCGAAGTCGGTGACGCGCTCGTAGGCTTCGCGCGAGTCCACCCGCACCTTGTCCACCTCCTTGCGCATCAGGTCGCGCACGGCGCGCAGCGGCAGCGCAAGGTCTTCGTAGATGCGCTGGCCGACCTTGGTGCTGGCACTGGCCAGGCCAATGGCTTCCCAAACGCGGCGCAAATACGCCACGTCTTCGGCCAGCGCCTCATCGGGCTGGCCTTCGGCATTGGTGCGCACGATGTAGCCCTGGCCCGATCCGTTGGCCAGGCTGGCCATGAGCGCCTTCAGCCGCGCCCGTTCGGTTTCGTCCTCGATGCGCGCCGAGACGCCCAGCACGCGCGAGTGCGGCAGGAACACCAGGTAGCGCGACGGTATCGAAATCTGGGTAGTCAGGCGCGCGCCCTTGCCACCGATCGGGTCCTTCACCACTTGCACCACGATTTCCTGGCCCTCGTGCACCAGCGAATTGATGCTGGGCGTGGGGCCCGGCGCTACCGGGGCCGCCTCCTCACCTTCTCCCGGCTGGTTCAGCGGCAGCTTGAGGATGTCCGAAGCGTGCAGGAACGCGGCGCGGTCGAGCCCGATTTCCACGAACGCCGCCTGCATGCCCGGCATCACCCGCTGCACCCGGCCCTTGTAGATGTTGCCCACCACGCCGCGACGCGAAGCGCGCTCGATGTGCAGCTCCTGCAGCATGCCGTTTTCCACCACCGCCACGCGGGTTTCGCGCGGGGTGACGTTGATCAGTATTTCTTCGGACACGTCGGCCTCCGGTTCATTCGAATAGGCCGAAACGGCGCAGCAGCTGCGCGGTCTCGTGCAACGGCAGCCCCATCACGCCCGAGTGGCTGCCGGAAAGGTGGGCCACGAAGGCCGCGGCGCGGCCCTGGATGGCGTAGGCGCCGGCCTTGCCGAAGCATTCGCCGGTGGCAACGTAGGCGTGGATGTATTCGGGCGCCAGCGTGGCGAAACGCACTTCGGTGAGGCTGGTGGCGCGCTGCTCGCGGCCGGCGTCAAGCAGCCATACGGTGGAAATGACGCGATGGCTGCGACCCGAGAGCGCGCCGAGCATGCGCACGGCGTCATCGGCATCGGCGGGCTTGCCGAACACCACGTCATCCAGCACCACTTCGGTATCTGCGCCCAGCACCACCGCGCCCGGATTGCCCACTACGGCCAGCAGACCAGCGCCGGCTTTTTCGCGCGCGACGCGACTAACGTAAGCCTCGGCCGGCTCGCCGGGAATCCGCTGCTCCGGGACATCCACGTCCAGCAGCCCGAACTGCACGCCCAACTGGGCGAGCAGTTCACGGCGACGGGGCGATTGCGAGGCGAGATAAAGCATCGGTGAAGCATAGCCGCTGCGGCGGGCGACCGGCGCCCGGCCGGGCGTGGCGGCGGGTGGGGATTCAGGCCCGATGGTAGGGATGGTTGGCCAGCAGGCTGGCGGCGCGATAGAGCTGCTCGGCCAATACCAGGCGCACCAGCATGTGTGGCAGCGTCAGCGGTCCCAACGACCAACGCTCGCTGGCTGAGTCCAGGACCTCGGGGGCATGGCCCTCGGGGCCGCCAATCAGGAAAGCCAGGTCGCGCCCCTGCTGGCGCCAGTGTTCCATGCGCTGCGCGAGCTGCTCGGAAGTCCAGGCCTTGCCGCGGCCATCCAGCGCCACCGCGTGCAGGTCGCGCGGCACGGCAGCCAGCACGCGGCTGCCTTCGTCGGCCATCGCGCGCGCGGCATCGCGGCCCTTGCCACGCAGCCCTGGCGCCACTTCAATCAATTCAAGCGGAAGCCAGTGCGAGAGCCGCTTCTGGTATTCCGAAAATCCCGCCGCCACCCACTCCGGCGCCCGCTCCCCCACCGCAACAACCCGGCCCTTCACTCCAAAACGGCGTCAGAGTGAGTTACAGAAATCAATCAGAAGCCGGTTGCGGGGGTTGGTCGCCGACGGTGCAGCGGCGTTAGTGGGCGGAGA
>JANNQY010000222.1:0-11053 GCA_031400995.1 Lysobacteraceae bacterium | reverse complement strand
GCAGTACCGGCAGCGCCAACAAACCCTCTGAATCGGCGCGCGCAGGCGGCACCAAGGCGCCGGAAATGCCGGCTTGCTGCAGTTCGGCGGCGGGCCGCAGCATCGGCCTGATCACCGCGCCCGGCGGCCGTGGCCTGATCGCCGAGACCTTGGCCCAGCGCGGCGCCCGGGTGCACGTGGCCGAGGTTTACCGGCGGGTCGGCGTGGTGCCCACGGCGCCACAGTTGGCGGCGCTCGCCGCGCTGCCCAGCACCAGCGCGCTGCTGGTGAGCAGCGCGGAAGCGTTCGATGGCCTGTGGGGCAAGCTTGCCGAACCGGCGCGGGTCCTGCTTCGCGGCCGCCCGGTGGTGGCCAGCAGCGCGCGACTGGCGGCGATGCTGGCGGCGCAGGGTTTCGCCGCCATCGTGCTGGCGCAGGGCGCGGCGCCCTCGCGGCTGCTCGAAGCCTTGGCCAACGATGTCGGGCGCGGACGCTTCCGGTAGGATTGCCCTAGTTTTCGCGCTCCCCCCGACAGTGAACAACGTGCTCGACCCCAATCCCGAGTCTCCCCCCTCCGGCCGCGCCTTTGGCGCCTTGGGCTGGCTGCTGTTGTTCGCCGTGTTGGCGGCAGGCGGTTACGGCGTCTGGCGCGGCTGGCTGGCGCTGCGGCCCAGCATGGCCGAAGGCCCGGACTTGAGCCCCGAAGCGCTGGACGCGCGCCTGCTGGCAGCCGAACAGTCGCTGGTGTCGCTGCGCCGCACCCACCAAGGCCTGGACCAGCGCCTCACCGACACCACCGCACGCACCGGGCTGCTGCGCGACGAAGTGCTGGGCGTTGGCCAGCGCGCGGCGATTCTGGAAGACAGCCTGCGCGATCTGTCCGCCCAGGCCAGCGAGGGGCGCGAAGCCCTGCGACTGGATGAAGTGGAGCTGCTGCTGAGCCTCGCACAGGCGCGGCTGGCCGTAGCCGGCGACCTGGATGGCGCCGTGCGCGCCACCACGTTGGCGCGCGATACCTTGGAGCTGCTGACGGGGCCGCAGTACATCAGCCTACGCCAGACGCTGGGCCAGGAGCTTGCTGCGCTGCGTGCCCTGCCGGCCGATCCGCGCCTGCAGGCCGTGGCGGAGCTCGATGCCCTGCAGCTTGCGTTGCCTGCGCTCGCCAGCCGCGCGCCCGGGGCCCCGTCGCTGCCGGTGACGGCGGGTTCAACGTGGCAGCGCCTGCTCGATTCGATGGTGCAGGTGCGGCCCAGCAGCGCCCAGGATTTGATCGCACCGGCCGACCGCGCCAGCGGTGAAGCGGCGCTGGAGCTGGAGCTGGCGCTGGCCCGCAGCGCACTGGACCGCCGCGACCAGGCCGGCTTCCGCGCTGGGCTGGGGCGCATGGATGCCTGGCTGCAGCGGCTTTATGCTGAAGACGAAGCCCTGCTTGAGCGTCGCCAGCGGCTGGCGGCACTTTCAACGCTGGCGCTGGTGCCGGAACTGCCGCTGCAGGGCGCCAGCCTGCAGCAGCTGCGCGATTTGCGCCGCGGCCGGTCGCAGGTGCCTTGAACCTTTACCGCAGCCTTCTCTGGTGGCTGGCGCTGGCCGCCCTGGGCGCCTTGGGCTGGAATTGGTTTTCGCAGGACCTGGGCGACGTGGTGGTGCGTTTTCGCGGACTGACCTACACCACCACCCTGGCCTATCTGGTGCTCGCGTGGGCACTGCTGTGGTTCGCGCTGTGGGCGCTGTGGTGGCTGCTGTGCCTGCCGCTGGGCGCCTGGCGCCGCCATGCGCGGCAGCAAGCGCGCAACCGCTTGGTAAGCGGGCTTGAAGCCTTGCACCAGGGCCGCTGGGAGCGCGCCGAATCGCTGTTGGCAAAAGCCGCAGACGAAGCCCCGCTGCGCACGCCTTCCCTGCTCGGCGCACGCCGCGCTGCTGCGTCTGGTGGCAACGTGGAAGCGGCGGCGCGGCATCAATCCGCGCTGCTGGCGCACGAACCTACCGCCGCTGCGCTGGACCAGGCCATGCGCTTGGCCGAACTGGGCCGTCACGACGAAGTGTTGGCTGCGCTGGCAACCGTGCCGGGCGAACTGCCGCCGCGCGCCCTTTCGCTGCAGGCGCAGGCGCTGTGCGATTCGGGGCGAGCGCAAGAGGCGCTGGCGCTGCTCAACCCGATGCGGCGCATGCAGGCGCTGCCCGCGCAGGAGCTCGCTGCGCTGGAAACCCGCCTCGTGGCCGCCTCACTGGCACAGGCTCCGCAGGCCGATGCGCTGATGCAGCGCTGGGCCGCGCAGCCGCGCCGCCTGCAGCTGGAGCCCGCCGTGGTGGCCGCCTTCGCCAATAGCGCGACCCGGCTGGGCCTTGAGCAACCGGGCGTGGACGCCCTGGCCGAGGCACTCGACAACCAGTGGGATGAATCATTGGTTGCCTGTTTCGGTCGCCTGCCTGCCGGCCGCAGCACGCCGCGCCTGGCGCGCGCCGAAACTTGGATGGCCGCCCATCCCAGCAGCCCGGCGCTGTTGGTCACGCTGGGGCAGCTGTGCTTCCAGCAGCAGCTCTGGGGCAAGGCCGAGGACTATCTGCAGCGCGCGCTGGCGCAGGGCGCCGGCGCCGATGCGTGGGAAGCCCTGGGCAAGGTCTGGACCGGCAACGGCGACGACGCCCGCGCGGCCCTGGCCTACACCAACGCGCTGCGCTTGGGACGCGGCGAGCCGGCGCTAAGCCTGGGCGGCCGCAGCCTGCGCGAACAAATCGCCGACCAGGCCGTCGCCGAACAGCGCAACGCCCACGGCATCCCCCAGCTCCCGCACAAGTAACGCCGCTGCCGATGTGCTTTGGAGCTCGCAAGCTTGTGGGATCCTCGCAGCGCCGCTCCCCACACAGGTCGCATCGCTGCCCGGCGTCTTGCTAGCGCCATCCATGGCAGCAAACGCCGGCCGTTCCGGCATCCTGCCTCCACTTCTGCGATGCAACCTGTGTGGGGACCGTCGCCCCGGAATTCTTGGGCACGCCGGATCGAAAGCGTTCAAGAACGGTGTCAGAGTGAGTTCCTGGAACTCACTCTGACACCGTTCTGCTCTGATCTTTGCATCGGATGGGCGAAGACTTGGAACTGGCCCGCACACTCGACCTTGCGCCGCGGCATCCTAAAAGCGTCCGAAGGGACGCGCCGCGCTAGGCAAGGTCCAACCTCGAAGCTTGCGACGATTCAACCAAACCTGATCGGCAGGAAAGATGCCACGGGAGATAGCGCGTTGCTACCTGCGCAAGCAAACCGCGACCCACGCCCCGTGGTGCCGATCAGAAATCCTCGCCGCCCCGCACCGGGGGCGCCGCTTTGTCTCGACGGCGCGATACCGCTACCATCGGCGCATGCGGCGGCTGCCGCAGCCTACCCACGCGAGGATGCCGCCATGTCTATCAATCTCGAAGGCCTTTCGGCCAAGGAACTGCAGGCCCTGATTGCCAAGGCCAACCAGCGCAAGAAGACGCTTGCCAAGCGCAAGCCAGTGGCTGCGGTGCGCAAGAAGCTGGTGTCGCTGGCCCGCGCCGAGGGCTACAGCATCGACGAGTTGTTTGGCACCGGGCGCGTGGTGCGCGAGAAGGCCAGCGGGCCGGCTCCGGCCAAGAAGGCCACGGCGCGCAAATCGGCGCAAAAGGGCAGCAAGGTGGAGCCCAAGTACCGCAATCCTGCCAATGCGGCGGAAACCTGGGCTGGCCGCGGCATGCCGCCCAAGTGGATGTCGGCCGAACTGGCCAAGGGCCGCAAGCCCGAGGATTTCCTGATCGCCAAGTAGCTACAGCGTGCGGCGCGCCGGCACCAGCAGGTTGCCAAACAGCAGCCCGGCCACCAGTGCCACCAGCGCCGAGAGCAGCACGAAGGCCGTGTCCAGGCCGGTCAGCACATCGCGGCCCATGGCGTAGTTCAAGGTCCGGAAGCCCACGCTGCCAGGCACCATCAGGATGATGCCCGGCACGCGGATAAGCGAGCCTGGGCGGTGGCGCCAGCGGCCGTAAAGGTTGCTCACCGCCGCCACGCCCATGCCGGCGAAGAAAACGCCACCGGCAAAGTCATCGCTGGCCAGGCCAAGGGTTTCCCCGCCGATGCGCGTCAGCGCATAGCCCAGGATCACCGAGCCCATCACCAGCGGGTAATCGCTGCGGGCAGCGCGGAACAGCACGGCGAAAGCATAGGACGCCACCAGCAGCGCGGCCAGTTCGGCCGGCAGCGACAGCGGCTGCAGCGCGGCCTCGCGCACCTCCCAGCCAAAAAGCCGCACCAACTGCATGGCGGCCAGCGTTCCGAAGGTGAGCTTCATCAGGATCATCAAGGCACCGGCGAACCGCGCCGTACCTGAAACCAGCTGCTGGCTGGATAATTCGATCACCGCACTGGTGAGCATCAGGCCCGGCATCAGCACGATCAGCGAGGCGATGACCACGGTCTGCAGCGACAGCGGCGCGATGAAGGTAGCCACGGCCGCCGCCAGCAGCGTGGCGACCAAGGCGGCCAGCGCTTCCAGCGCCTCGGTGAGGTGCGGGTGCCGCGTGGCCATCACATAAATGCAGCCGATGAGCAGGCCGATGCCGGCGGCGGTGGTAACGTCCGCCCAACTTCCGCCCAGCAGGCCTGCCACGGCCGCCGCCGACAGGCCAAAACTGAGCGCGGTGAGCATCTGCGCCCGGCGGCGCACCGGCCGGTCCAGCGCTCGCAGCGCCAAGACGCCGTCGGCCAAATCCATTCTTCCGGCCAGCACCTCTTCAGCGATGGCGTCGGTGGCTGCCAGCCGGCCCAGGTTCTGGTCGCCGGGCGCCAGCCGGATGACGCGCGTGATGCCGTTCTGCTGGCCGCGCACGGGGTCGGCGAAGCTCAGGATGATGCCGGTGGGGTTGGACCAGACCTCGCATTCCAGGCCCAGCCGGTGCGCCACGGCCGCCACCGCCGCCTCCAGGCGCCCGGCCGAGGTGCCGTAGGTGTGCAGGCGCGTCGCCAGTTCGGCGACAAAGTACGCCTGCGCCTCGTAGGTCGCCTGGCTGGTGAGGACAGGGGTGGTCATGGCGTAAAAGCATCGCATGAAACGCCACAGACATTGGCGACAGGTGTTCCCCTGACCCAATTGGCGGCTATCCTCGCCAGCATGAGCGAACGGCCCAGCATCGAACCCAACGCCCGCCAGCCCGACATCCTGGTGGCCAAGGGCGATTGGATCCTGGCGAATGCCGCGGACCTGCTCGCGCTGCTCAAGCGTGCGCCGGAATCAGCCGCCGACATCGACGGCCGCGACATCGGCCGGCTCGACTCTGCCGGCGCCATGCTGCTGTCGCGCTACGCGGTGAAAGTAGGCTTGGGCCTGGCCACGGTGGAGGTCCAGCCGGCCTACCAGCCGCTGACGCAAACCGTGCAGTCCATCTGCGAAAACCCGCCGCGCAGGGTCCGCAAGGACTTCGGCGTGGAAGAAATGCTGGCGCGCATGGGCTACGCGGTAGACGACATGACCCGCGAGACGCTGGCGCTGGTGGGCTTCCTGGGCCTCACGCTCAAGACCGGTCTGGGCGTTCTGCTGCGCCCGGCGCGCTTCCGCATCACGCCCACCGTGCACCACATGGAACAGGTGGGTCTGGACGCGGTGCCGCTGGTAATCCTGCTCAGTTTCATGGTCGGCGCGGTGCTCGCGTTTCTCGGCGCCACCGTGCTGCGCGATTTTGGCGCTGAGATTTTCGTGGTTGAACTGGTCAGCATCGCCTTCCTGCGCGAGTTCGGCGTGCTGCTCACCGCCATCCTGTTGGCCGGCCGCACCGCCAGCGCCTTCACCGCGCAGATCGGCGCGATGCAGAGCGGCGAAGAGATAGATGCCATCCGCACGCTGGGCCTGAACCCGATTGAACTGCTGGTGATTCCGCGGCTGGTGGCGCTGGTGGTAATGCTGCCGCTGCTGACTTTCCTGGCGATGGTGTCGGGCATCCTGGGCGGCATGGCGGTAAGCGTGGCCAGCTTGGGCATGACCACGGAGATGTTCTTCAACCGGCTGCACGAAACACTGTCCATCACCCACTTTTGGGTGGGACTGTCCAAGGCGCCGCTGTTCGCCATGGTGATTGCACTGATTGGCTGCCTTGAAGGCTTCCAGGTGCAGGGCACGGCGCAGTCGGTGGGTGAACGCACGACTTCCAGCGTGGTGCAGTCCATCTCGCTGGTGATCCTGCTGGATGCGTTTGCGGCGCTGTTCTTCATGGAGATGGACTGGTGAGCCCGGTAGCCGCACGCACCGACGGCCCCGCCATCGTCGTGCGCGGGCTGAAGAACTCCTTCGGCAGCCAGGTCGTGCACGAGGACCTGGACATGCAGGTGGAACGCGGCGAGATCATCGGCGTGGTGGGTGGCTCGGGCACCGGCAAGTCGGTGCTGATGCGGGCCATCCTGGGCCTGCGCGAGCCGCAGGACGGCCAGATCGAAGTGTTGGGCGTGGATGCGCTGTCGGACAAGGCTAGGGATTCTGGCGTGATCGAGCGCAATACCGGCGTGCTGTTCCAGAACGGCGCGCTTTTCTCTTCGCTCACCGTGGTCGAGAACGTCTCGGTGCCGCTGAAGGAGCACCACGGCGAGCTGCCGCCGGACATGATCCACGACCTCGCCATGCTCAAGATCCGCATGGCCGGCCTGGGCGAGGAGGCGGGCGCCAAGCTGCCCTCGCAGCTCTCCGGCGGCATGCGCAAGCGCGCCGCGCTGGCGCGCGCGCTGGCGCTGGACCCGGCGCTGCTGTTCCTGGACGAGCCCACCGCCGGGCTGGACCCGATCGGCGCCGCCGCATTTGATGAACTCATCAAGACGCTGCAGCGGGCGCTGGGCCTCACCGTTTTCCTGATCACCCACGACCTCGACACCCTGTACACCATCTGTGACCGCGTGGCCGTGCTCGCCGACAAGCGCGTACTGGTAAACGCCCCGCTGGCCGAAGTGGAGCGCTACGACCACCCCTGGGTGCAGGAATACTTCCACGGCCCGCGCGGACGCGCGGCGCAGTCAGCCCAAGCCAAGGAGGCTTGACCATGGAAACGCGCGCAAACCATATTTTGATCGGTGCTTTCACGCTGGGTGTCTGCATCTTCGCCGTAATCTTCGCGCTGTGGGCCTCCAAGTGGACTACCGAGCGCTCGTTCAACGAATACGACGTGGTGTTCTCAGAAGCCGTCACCGGCCTTAGCGTCGGCAGCCAGGTGCTTTACAGCGGCATCAGCGTAGGCGCCGTGCGCCGGCTGTCGCTAATGAAAGACGACCCGCGCAAAGTGGTGGCACGGGTGCGGCTGGGCGCGGATACGCCGGTCACCACCGATACCCGGGCGCGCATCGCGCTTACGGGCCTCACCGGCACCGCCATCATCCAGCTCACCGGCGGCAGCCCCGGCAGCCCCGCGCTGGAGCCCGACGAAGGCCAGCGCGTCGCCATCATCGTCACCGAGCCGTCGGCGCTGCAGAACATTGCCGCCACCGCCAGCCAGATCGTGGACCGCATGAACCTGCTCTTCAGCGAAGAGAACGTGGCGCGCGTCACCAAGACCCTGGACCAGGTGGACCAGATCACCGGCACCGTGGCCGCGGAACGCGAGGAAATCGCCGCGCTTATCCGCAACGCGCGCGCCGCCAGCGAGCGGCTTGAAACCACCCTGGCCACCGCCGACCGCACGCTGGCCAACCTCGACAAGGGCGTGGTGCAGGAGCTTCCAGCGCTGGTGGCCAAGCTCGACCGCACGCTGGGCCAGCTGGAGTCCGCCAGCCAGAGCGCCGACGGCATCCTCACCGACAACCGCGACGCCATCGCCGCCTTCAGCCAGGACGGCCTGGGCCAGGTGGGCCCCACCATGCGCCAGATGCGCTCGCTTATCCGCGAACTCGACGACTTGGCCGGCAAGGTGCAGAGCAACCCCGCCGGCTTCCTGCTGGGCCGCGAACAACCCGAGGAGTTTGAACCATGAGCCGCGTTCGCCTAGCCGCCGTTGCCTTGGCCTGCCTGCTGCTGGCCGGCTGCCTTTCGCTGGCCGGCCCCCGGAATGAAGTGCGGGTGTTCTCGCCCGACACCAAAGTGCAGCCCGATCCCGAGTGGCCGCAGGCCGACTGGCAGATGATGGTGATGGCGGTGTCGGCCAACCAGCTGCTCGACTCCCCGCGTATCGCCGTGCGGCCGGTGCCCAACCAGCTGCAGACCTACCGCGGCGTGCGCTGGGCCGACAACGCGCCCGAGCTGCTGGAAACCGCGATTGTCGAAGGCTTCGAAGACTCCGGCCGCATTGCTGCCATCGGCCGCATGGGCAACAGCGCACGCGGTGATTTCGCGCTGTTCCTGGAAGTGCGCGCGTTCGAGACGGTGTATCGCGACGGCCAGCCCGAGGCGGTGATCGAGGTGCAGGTGAGCATGGTGCATTTGCGCGCTGGGCGGGTGGCGTCCAAGCGTTTCCGCCAAGTGGTGCCGGGCGCGGCGGAGGACATTGATTCAATGGTGGTGGCCTTTGGCGAAGCGATGTCCGCCACTGCTACCGACGTGGTGGGCTGGGCACTGGTGGAAGGCAACCGCGCGCGCGCGGCTATCGCGGCAGAATCCGCCGGAAAGTAAGGTTGATCCGCGGCGCCACCGGCCGCGCTGTGCGCGGCAGCGCGTGGCGCCAGTGGGCCTGGGTGTCGCCGGCCATCAGCAGCAGGCTGCCGTGGGCCAACTCCAGCGCGAGTTTTTGCGACGGATCGCGCCGATGCTTCAGCGTGAAGCGGCGCACGCCGCCCAGGCTCAGCGAGGCAATCACCGGCTGCGGCCCCAGTTCGGGTTCGTCATCGCTGTGCCAGCCCATGGCGTCGCGACCGCTGCGGTAGAGATTGGCCAGCACGCTGTTCATCGCCACGCCGCTGGCTTCCGAGACCCGCTCGCGAATCTCCCGCAGCGCCGGCGGCCACGGATGCGGCTCGAAGCGCACGCGCGAGTAAACGTAGCTGGCGCCCGGATCGCCAATCCAGCAGCTCAGCCGCGGCGAGTCGTGCCACTGGCCGAAGAGCTGGATGCGGTGGGTTTCCCACGGGATTTGCGCGTGAAGTTCGAGCAGCAGCGCGTCGGCTGCGTCCGGCGGAAGCCAGTCGGCGCCGTAGCTCAGGTCTGCATCGTTTAGTGGGATCGATTTCAGACCGCTATCACTCGCCGGTATCGGCCACCGACGCCAGCACCTGCCCCAATTCCAGCAGCCGCAAATCGCTGCCGGGCGCGCCCACCAGCTGTAGGCCCAAACCGCCGGGCAGCGGCAGGCTCAGGGCCGGGCAGCCGGCCAGCGAGGCCAGCGCCGTGAGGTCGGCCAGGTTGGCTGGCTCGTCGGCACCGAACGCCGGCGGCGCGCACGCGACGGTGGGCAGCAGCAGCACGTCGAACTGTTCGAACAGGCGCCGCACCTGGATCACGTGCTCGTCCAGGCGGCGGTCGGCGCGGGCGAAGTCGGCGGCGGTCTTGCGCTGTGCGTAGTCAAGCAGCCAGCGCAGGCGGGTGGACGCGCCGTCAAGGCGGGCTTCGTGGGCAGCCAGGATCTCCGCTTCCATCAACAGCAGGGCGGCGCGGCGGGTGGCGGCCACGTCCAGCGGCGCCACTTCCAGCGCCACCGGCAGCGCGCTGCCGAACACCGGCGCCACGCGCGCCATCACGGCGCTGAAGTTTTCGACTACGGCGGCATCCACGCCCAGCGCGGACAGATCGGCCACCACGCCGGCCTTGAGTTCGCCCGGCACCCAGTCCGGCGGCGCCAGCGGCACGCGGCGCTTGCGCGAGCGCGGGTCACCGGCGTCGTAACCGGCGAGCAGCGGCAGCAGCAGCGCGGCGTCCTGCACGGTGCGGGTGAGCAGGCCCGGGCAGTCCAGCCGGCGCAGCGCGGTGGCCAGGCCGCGGCAGCTGAGTTCGCCGAAGGTGGGCTTGAGGCCCACGAGGCCGCAGAACGCGGCGGGAATGCGCACCGAACCCAGCGTGTCCGAACCCAGCGCCGCGATGGCGTGGCCCGCAGCCACGGCAGCGGCCGAGCCGGCAGACGTACCGCCGGCGGCGCGACCGGGCAGCACCGGGTTGCCCACGTCGCCGTGGTGCGCGTTGCGGCCCACGGTGCCGAAGGCGGCTTCGTCGAGGTTGGTCTTACCCAGCAGCACCGCGCCGGCGCCGCGCAGGCGCCGCACCACGTGCGCGTCGTTTTCGGCCAAGCCCGGATGCCCGGGCAGGCCCAGGCCGGTCGGCATGCCAGCGATATCGAAATTATCCTTCACCGCGATGGGCACGCCGTCCAGGCGCCCCAGCGGCTTACCCTCGGCGCGGCGGCTGTCGCTGGCGCGCGCGGCGGCCAGGGCACCGGCGGCATCCACCCAGGTCCAGGCGTTCAAGTGGCCGTCGCGGGCGATGGCCGCCAGGCAGGCGCCCGTGAGCGCCTCGCTGCTGGTCTCGCCCTTGGCAAGGGCGTGCAGCACGCGATACATCGGGGCCTGGCGCAGGGCGTCGGGGCTGGCGGTCATGCTCAAGGCGTTCCGGCTTGGGGACCTGCTGAGTTTCCTTCATTGCCCGCCCATGGGCAAACCGCGACAATCCGCACTTGGGCGTATGGAGTAGCGGCGATGAGCGAGCGTGACGTGATGGAGTACGACGTGGTGGCCGTGGGCGCGGGCCCGGCGGGCCTGTCGTTCGCAATCCGGCTCAAGCAGCTAAAGCCTGACCTGTAGGTGTGCGTGATCGAGAAGTCCTCGACCATTGGCGCCCCCATACTTTCCGGCGCGGTGATCGAGCCGGGCCCGCTGGACGCGCTGCTGCCCGGCTGGCGCGACAACCCGCCGCCGGTCTGCGTGCCGGCCACCGAGGATGAATTCTGGTTCCTCACGAAGGACGGCGGCACCAAGTTCCCGTTCGTGCCGCCGCAGATGAGCAACCACGGCAACTTCATTGTCTCGCTTGGCGCGATGTGCGCCTGGCTGGCGCCGCAGGCCGAGGCGCTGGGCGTGGAGATCTACCCGGGCTTTGCCGCCGCCGAACTGCTGTTCGATGAGGCCGGCGCGGTTGCGGGCGTGCGCATCGGCGACATGGGCGTGGCCAAGGAC
>JANNQY010000221.1:0-3827 GCA_031400995.1 Lysobacteraceae bacterium | reverse complement strand
GGGAGCCACGTCCGCTCGCGGCGCGTGCTCCAGAACGAGCGGTCGGCTGCGCCGGCCACCTCTGCGCCGCGCGTGGCGCGGCACATCCCTGGCGGAACTCGGCGGGGCGAACTACGGGGTCGCGCGCAGCGCGACGGCATCGGCATCCAGGAAGCCGTGCTGGCGCAGCGCGTTCATGCGGGTGCCGGCGGTGTGCACCACCAGCGTGGCCAGGCCGAAGCGGCGTTCGATGGGGCCACGCTCCAGGTCCAGGTGCTGCACGCGGGTGCGCGGCACCAGCACTTCGCTGCGCCAGACCAGGCCGCGCTGAACCGACAAGCCCCGTTCGTCCAGGCACCAGAGGGTGCGCCGCCAACGGGCCCGTCCCAGCCCCCAGCCGGCCAAGCCCAGCGCCACCAGCAGCGCAGCGCCCACGCCGATGCGCGCCGGCCAACCGTCCAGCGCGCCCACAATGAGCGCGACCACCAGCCCCAGGCCAATCGGCAACGCGGTCAGCGCGCCGACGATGCCCGACACCGTGCGTGCAGCCTCAGGCAGGTGCTGCCACCCGGCGGGCGGCCAGTCGGCGAAGGCGGGAGGCGAAGTCGGTTCATCCATGGTGTTCGGTCCGGGGCATGTCGCGGGTATAGGGATTGGATTCGCCGGAGCCCGGCGGACGCAGCGTGTAGCGTTTGTAGGTCCACTGGTACTGCCGTTCGTCACGGGTGGCGATGCGTTCAATGGCCTGGTTCATCGCGGCCAGCGCCACGTGGATATCCAGGTCGGCGATGGCCGCCGGGGCCGGCTCGATGTGCAGGTCGAAATAGCCGTCCATCCGGCGTTCGGCGTAGGCGAAAAACACCGGCGCGCCGCTGCGTTCGGCCAGCCGCGGCACCAGGGTCATGGTGAGCGCCGACACGCCGAAAAAGCGCGCGAACTCGCCGGCACCGAGCTTGGGCTGCTGGTCGGGGGTCATGCCCACGGTGCGGCCGGCCTTGAGCGCTTTCCAAAGCGGCCGCATCGCGTTGCCTTCGGCCGGCACCAGGGTGGTGTCGGAGGCGCCGCGTGCAAGCCGAAGGAAGACATTGCCGGCCGGGCTGTCGGGCACCCGGTACACCAGGCTCAGCGGCCCGCGCGAGGCGATGTAGCCGATTACCACTTCCAGGTTGCCGTAGTGGGGCGCCACTACGATCATCCCGCGGCCCGCGGCTTCGGCCGCATCCAGCCCCTCGGCGCCGCGGATGCTGCGGATGAGCTGCAGGTTTTGCCCGCGCGGCCGGGTCCAGACCCGCACCGATTCAAAGCCATTGCGCCCGGTCTGCTCCAGGATGGCGCGCACCTCGACCTCGCGCAGCTCGGGCGCCAGCGTCGGCCGGGTCAGTTCCAGGTTGCGCCGCGTCACTTTGGCCTCGCGCAAATTCAGGCGATATGCCAACCGGCCCAGCGCGGCGCCCAAGCGCTGCTGCCACGACAGCGGAAGCCGGCCCACGCACCAAGCCGCGGCGAAGATGAGACGCCCGGCGATGTCGGAAGGCTGCATGGCCGAAGTGTAAGGGAAGCCCTGATGCCGCCGGGTGACCGGCCTCGCATAAACTCCCTGCATGATCTCGCTCATCCAGCGCGTCACCCATGCCCAGGTGCAAGTGGGCGGCGTCACCGTGGGCGCCATCGATGCCGGCCTGCTGGCGCTGGTGGCCGTGGAGCCGGGCGACGACGAGGCGCGCACCCAGCGCATGGCCGAGCGGCTGCTGGGCTACCGCGTGTTCGCCGACGCCCATGGCAAGATGAATCTTTCCTTGGCCGACACGGGCGGCGGCCTGCTGCTGGTCAGCCAGTTCACCCTGGCCGCGGATACCGGCCGCGGCATGCGGCCCAGCTTCACCACCGCCGCGCCGCCCGAGCAGGGCCTGCGCTGGTTTGAGCGTCTGCTGGCTGTTTGCCGCCAGCGCCACCCCCGGGTTGAAACCGGCCGCTTTGGCGCCCACATGGTGGTGAGCCTGGCCAACGACGGCCCGGTGACCTTCCGCCTGCAGTCCTGAGGGCTCCCGAGCCCGCCCGTAAATGCTTGGATAATCAACAATATATCCAACATGCGGGGCTTCCTGTATACTGCGCGGTTCCATTTTCCCTGTCGCGGGATGCGTGTTCATGGCCATCGATCGTCCGGCTCAGCAGTCTGAAATCAAGCAGCTGATCACCAAAGGCCTGGAACAGGGCTACCTGACCTACGCCGAAGTCAACGACCACCTGCCCGACGACATCGTCGATCCCGAGCAGCTCGAAGACATCATCGGCATGATCAACGGCATGGGCATCGAGGTGCATGAAGTTGCGCCCGATGCCGAGACGCTGCTGCTCAACAACAACTCCAGCAGCCGCGAGTCCGACGACACCGCCGCCGAGGAAGCCGCTGCCGCGCTGACCTCGCTGGACACCGAAGGCGGCCGCACCACCGACCCCGTGCGCATGTACATGCGCGAGATGGGTTCGGTGGAGCTGCTGACCCGCGAGGGCGAAATCGCCATCGCCAAGCGCATCGAGGAAGGCCTCAACCAGGTCCATGCCTCGCTGGCCAGTTTCCCGTGGTCCATCCAGCTGCTGCTGGAAGACTACGACCAGCACCTCGAAGGCAAGAAGCGCCTGAACGAAGTGGTGGTAGGTTTCCTCGACATCGAGGCACCCGAGGAAGTGGCTCCGGTCCCGGTGATCGAAGAAGAAATCGAGATCGAGGAAACCGAAGTCGTCGAAGGCGAAGACGGCGAAGAGACGGTGGTGGACACCGGTCCGGATCCGGCCGAAGTGGGCCGCCGCATGGACGCACTGAAGGGGCTGTACACCAAGTTCCAGAAGTCGCACGCCAAGTACGGTGCGATCGACAAGAAAACGGTGAAGATCCGCGAGGACATGGCCGCCGAGTTCCTGCGGCTGAAGCTGCCGCTGGCGCTGATGGACGCCTTCGTGCGCAAGCTGCGCGAAGTGGTCAATTCCATCAAGGAGCACGAGCGCCGCATCCTGGACATCTGCGTGCGCAACGCCAAGATGCCGCGCAAGGACTTCCTGCGCGCCTGGCCGGGCAACGAGATCAACCTGGACTGGGCCGACGACGTGATCCGGCGCAAGCAGAAGTGGTCTTCGGGCATGCGCGAGTTCAAGGACCTGATCATCGCCGAGCAGAACAAGCTGGTGGGCATCGAGCATTCGCTGTGGCTGGGCCTGCCCGACATCAAGGAAATCAACCGCGCCATGGCCTACGGCGAGGCCAAGGCCCGCAAGGCCAAGAAGGAAATGGTGGAGGCCAACCTGCGCCTGGTCATTTCCATCGCCAAGAAGTACACCAACCGCGGCCTGCAGTTCCTGGACCTCATCCAAGAAGGCAACATCGGCCTGATGAAGGCCGTGGACAAGTTCGAATACCGCCGCGGCTACAAGTTCTCCACGTACGCCACCTGGTGGATCCGCCAGGCCATCACCCGCTCCATCGCCGACCAGGCGCGCACCATCCGCATCCCGGTGCACATGATCGAGACCATCAACAAGCTCAACCGCATTTCCCGGCAGATGCTGCAGGAAATGGGCCGTGAACCGACCCCGGAAGAGCTGGCCAAGAAGATGGAGATGCCCGAGGACAAGATCCGCAAGGTGCTCAAGATCGCCAAGGAGCCCATCTCGATGGAAACTCCGATTGGCGACGATGAAGACAGCCACCTGGGCGATTTCATCGAGGACACCAGCATCGAGTCCCCGATCGAGGCCACCACCAACCTGGGCCTGATGGAAACCGTGCGCGACGTGCTGGCCGGCCTGACGCCGCGCGAGGCCAAGGTGCTGCGCATGCGCTTCGGCATCGA
>JANNQY010000220.1:0-7136 GCA_031400995.1 Lysobacteraceae bacterium | reverse complement strand
TCGGTGGCCAAGCCGCCGACCTCGGCGCGCGGAAACGCACCCTCGAACACGAAGTACGGGCGCCCGGAAAAATCCACCGAGGCGCTGGCCAGGGTTTCGTCCATCGGCAGCGTGATTGCGCCGCGGCCGCCGGAGTCGCCGTAGCGGCCGATGCCGCGCTTGTCGGCCAGCGCCTCGCGCAGCGCCTGGCCCAGGGCCAGCGCGCTGTCCTCCACGGTGTGGTGCTCGTCGATGTGCAGGTCGCCGGCGCAGGTGAGCTGCAGCGAGAAGCCACCGTGCTTGCCCAACTGCTCCAGCATGTGGTCGAAGAAGCCCAGCCCGGTGGCCACCACCGGATCGGCAGCGCGATCCAGGTCCACGCGCACGCGCACCCGGGTTTCCTTGGTGGTGCGCTCCACGCTGGCCACGCGCGGCGCGTCGGCCAGTTCGTGGGCAATCTGCGCCCAGGTGTCCGGGCCCGGCGCCAGCCGGTAGCCGCGGCAGCCCAGGTTCGCGGCCAACTGCAGGTCGGTTTCGCGGTCGCCGACCACCACCGAGTTTGCGAGATCAATGCTGCGGTCGCGCAGGTAGTGCATCAGCAGGCCCAGGCCAGGCTTGCGGGTGGGCTTGTTCTCATGCTCGAAGCTCTCGTCGATGAGCTCCTCGCGGAACACGATGCCCTGCGAGGCCAGCACCTGCACCATCAGCGCATGCGGTCCCTCGAAGCTGGCGCGCGGGAAGGCGGCGGTGCCTAGGCCATCCTGGTTGGTCACCAGCACGAATTGGTAGCCGGCATCACGCAGCTTGAGCATGGCCGGGATAACCCCTTCGACGAAGCGGATCTTGTCGTAGGCATCAATCTGGAAATCGGCCGGCTCGGCGATGATGGTGCCGTCCCGGTCCACGAACGCAATTTTTTGGCCGCTCATGCCGCCACCCTCCCTGCTGACAGCGCCTTGAGCAGCGCGTCGTTTTCATCGGGGCTGCCGATGCTGATGCGCAGCGCATCGCCCAGCTGCGGCGAAGCGCGCATGTCGCGCACCACCACGCCGGCCGCCAGCAGGCGCTGGAACGCCGCCTCGGGGTCGTCGAAGCGCACCAGCAAATAGTTGCCCTGCGAGGCATAGACCTGGCGCACGCCGGGGCGCGACGGCAGTTCGTGCCGCAGGCGCTCGCGCTCGGAGCGCACGGTGAGCACGCGGCCTTGGGTTTGCACCAGCGCCGGCTCGCTCAGACCCGCCAGCGCCAGCTGCACGCAGGGCGAAGGCAGCGGATACGGCGCCTGGCAGTTGCGCAGCACGGCCACCAGCTCCGGCGCCGCCAGCAGGCAGCCGATGCGCGCGCCCGCCAAGGCGTGGGCCTTGGACAGCGTGCGCAGCACGGCCACGTTGGGATGGGCCTCGATCTCGCCAGCCAGCGAGGGCTGGTCGGAATATTCGCCGTAAGCCTCGTCCACCACCACCAGGCAGCGGCCGGCGAGCCGGCGCGCCATCGCCAGCACATCAGCGGCCGCCAGCGCTTGTCCCGTGGGGTTGGCGGGCGAACACAGGAACACCAGCTTGGCGCCCGAGGCCACCGCGGCGTCGGCCATGGCGGTGAGGTCGGCGCTGAACTGGGTGCCCTCGTCGCGCAGCGGCACTTCCACCAGCGGCGCGCCCTGCAGGCGCGCGCTGACGGCATACATTCCGAATACCGGCGGTGCGATCACCACGGCGTCCATTCCAGGGCGGCACAGGGCGCGCACCAGCAGATCAATGGCTTCGTCGCTGCCGCGCCCCACCAGCACCTGGTTGGCGCGCACGCCGTAAAGCGCGCCCAGCCGCTCGCGCAGTGCGGCTGGCTGCGGATCGGGATAGCGGTTGGCGCCCAAGCCGGGGTCGGCCGGATTGCGCCAGCTGCTTTCGTTGGCATTGAGCCAGATGGATCCCGTGAGGCCGGTGCGGCGCGCCGAACTGTAGCCGGCGAACTCGCGCAGATCCTCGCGCACCAACTCCATCAGGCCGCTCATGCCGGCGTCTCCAGGCGTCGCAGCACCGACTGCGCGTGCGCCTCCAGGCCTTCGGCGCGCGCCATCACCACCGCGCAGGGACCGATGGCCTCCAGGCCGGCACGGCTCACTTCCTGCACGCTGATGCTGGTCTGGAAGCTGGCCACGCTGACGCCGCTCCAGGCGCGCGCGGCGCCGTCGGTGGGCAGCACATGGTTGGTGCCCGAACAGTAGTCGCCTAGCGATTCCGGGGCGAAATCGCCCAGGAACACCGAGCCGGCGCAGCGCACCTGGGCCAGCCAGTCGCGCGGCTGGCGCAGGGCCAGGATCAGGTGTTCGGGCGCGTAGTCATTGCTTAGCTCGAAAGCCTGCGCCAGCGAATCCACCTGCACCAGCCGGGCGAATTCGAGTGCGCGCAGGGCGATAGCCTCGCGCGGAAGCGTGGCCAGCTGACGCAGCACTTCAGCTTCTACCGCCAGCACAAGCTCGGCCGAATCGGTGACCAGGATCACCTGCGAGTCGGGGCCATGCTCGGCCTGCGACAGCAAATCGGCGGCCACGTGCGCCGGTGGCGCGCCGGCATCGGCGATCACCAGGACTTCGGACGGCCCGGCGGGCATGTCGATGGCCGGGCCGCCGGCCGACATCGCCGCCAGCTGCTTGGCCGCGGTGACGTAGCGGTTGCCCGGGCCGAACAGCTTGTCGCAGCGCGGCACCGTGTCGGTGCCAAACGTCATCGCGGCGATGGCCTGTGCGCCGCCCAGCTTGAAGACCCGGGTGATACCGCACAGCGACGCCGCCGCCAGCACCGCCGGGTCGGCGCTGCCGTCGGCGCGCGGCGGCGTGCAAAGCACCACTTCCTCGCAGCCCGCCAGCGCCGCCGGAACGCCCAGCATCAGCGCGGTGGACGGCAGCGGCGCGGTTCCGGCGGGCACGTACAGGCCGACGCGGCGAATAGGCCGCAGCAGCCGGCCGCAGCGCACGCCGGGCGCGGTTTCAACTTCGAATTCAGCAACCATGCCGGCTTTGTGCCAGGTTTGCAGCCGGCCCCGCGCCTGCGCCAGCGCGTCGGTCAGTTCCTGCGGCACCGCGGCCAGCGCGGCCTGCCATTCCGCCGGTGTCACCACCAGCGAGTCCAGCTCCACGCCGTCGAAACGGCGCGTGAGCGCGCGCAGCGCGCTGTCGCCATCGGCGCGCACCTGCTCGAAGACGCGGCGCACGGCCGCCTCCACTTCTGCCTGGCCCTCGCGGCCGGGACGCGCCACACACTCGGCGCGGGCGTTGCTGTCGAGCTCACTCCAGACAATGCGCTTCATGCCAGCATTTGCTCCACGGGAAGCACCAGCAGGCCCGAAGCGCCGGCGCGTTTCATGTCCTCCAGCCGCTGCCAGGTCATCGCGCTGCGGCACAGGGCCTGCAGCGAAACGTGGCCGTCCTGGCCCTCGATGGCGGTAACGGTGGGCAATTCGGCGTCGGGCAGCAGCTTGAGCAGGCCGGGCAGGCAGTCACGCGGCGCCTGGAACAGCACCAGCTTGCTGGCACGCACGCTCATCACGCCGTCCAGGCGGCGCAGCAGCATCGCCGCCAGCTCCGCGCGCTCGTCGCCGAACGGCTGCGAGGGCGCCACCAGCAGCGCCTGGCTCTCCAAGATGATGGCAACCTCCTTGAGCTGGTTAGCCACCAGCGTGCCGCCGGTGGAGACCAGGTCGCAGATGGCCTCGGCCTTGCCCAGGCGCGGCGCGATTTCAACCGAGCCCGACAGCACCACCGGAGCGGCGTCCACGCCCTGCTCGCGCAGCCAGCGCGCCAGCAGCTGCGGGTAGCTGGTGGCGATGCGGGTGCCGGACAGGCGCTCCGGACCCGGCCACTCCCACTCCGCCGGCACCGCCACCGAGAGGCGGCAGCGGCCAAAGCCCAGCTCGCGTATCGAGCGGAAGGCTTCGCCGCGGCCGTCGGCCAGGCGCTCGCAGGCCTGCTCCTCCAGCACGTTGCCGCCGACCACACCCAGGTCGCAGGTGCCCTCGGCGATCAGGCCGGGGATGTCGTCATCGCGCACCAGCAGCAGGTCGATGGGCAGGGATTCGCCGTAGCAGAACAGCCGGTCGCGGCTTTCCCGGAACACCAGGCCGGCCCGGGCGAGCAAGTCGCGCGCGGGGTCGGACAGGCGGCCGGACTTCTGGATGGCGATGCGTAAACGGTCGTGCGTCCTCATGACGCCCTCCGGGTGATCAAACGGTGGGGTTCAGTGCTTGGCGTCCTGGGCGGGGCCCAGGCGCTCAAGCGCGATTCGGTAGCCGCCGGCGCCCAGGTCCAGGCAGCGGGCGACTCGGCCGATAGTGGTGACGCTGACCCCGGTGCGGTCGTGGATTTCCCGGTAGGGCACCTCGGCCATCAGCAGGGGCACCACGCGCCAGCGGTCGGCGATGGCCTCGAGCTCGGACGGCGTGCACAGGTCGTCCAGGAACGCGCGCAGTTCGCCGGTGGATTTCAGGCTGCGCAGCGCCTCCAGCAGGCTTTCCAGGCCGGGGCTGTCGGGTTTGGCGGCGGGGTCACGGCGTTTCATTGCGCTAATGTAATAGCGTGCTGTTACAAATGCAAGCCCTGCTGTTGGTTAAGAACTGCAGCCCCGCTTACAGTGCGGCATTGGGGGAACACACCGGCCATGCGACCACTCTTCGCGCTACTGGGGCTTTGCTGGGCACTGGCCGGGACACCGGCCTGGGGTGCTGGCGTGCCCGCGCTGGATGCCGGCCGCGACTCGCTGCAGCTGACGCCTCACTTGACCGTGGCCATAGACGCGGACGGCAAAGCCGATGCCGCCGCCATGTTTGCCCGCCAAGCCCGCGGCCAGTTCACCCCGCTGCCGGGCGACCGTGCCGCGTTCGGCTTTACCCAAGGCGCGCATTGGTTCCACGCCTCGCTGCTCAACCAAAGCCATCCCGAACAGCGCTGGCTGCTGGTGCTGCACTACCCACTGCTCGACAACGTTGATATCTACCTGCGCTACCCCGACGGCCGCATCGAGCACACGGCCTCCGGCGACACCCTGCCCTTCAGCGCACGCAGCATCCGCTACCGCCATCCCAACGTCTGGGTGGACCTGCCCCGGCACACCGAAGTGGAGCTGCTGGTGCGGGTGAGCAGCCGCAGCTCCATGCAGGTGCCGCTGGCGCTGTACACGCCCAAGGCGTTCGCCGAACTCGAACGTGACTCGCAGTTCGGGATCGGACTGTTCTACGGCATCCTGTTGGCGCTGTTTTGCTACAACCTGGTGCTCTGGCTGTCGCTGCGCGACGCCAGCCACTTCTGGTACATGTTCCATGTCAGCGCGTTTGGCCTGGTCATGTTCTGCCTCAACGGGTTGGCGTTTGAATACCTGTGGCCGAACTCGCCCTGGTGGGCCAACCAGGCCATCCCGGTCTCCATGGCGCTATCGCAGATCGCCATGCACCAGTTTTGCCGAGTGTTCCTGGAGCTCAAGCAGCGCCAGCCTACGGCTGACAAGATCGCGTTGGGCATCATTGGCTTCTTCGTAGTGATGGGTCTGCTGTCGTTCGTGGTGGACTACCGCAGCGCGGTGCGGCCGATGACGCTGGCGGTATTCCCCGGAGCCGCCTTCATCCTCTACCTGGCCATCACCTCCATCCGCCAGGGCTACGCGCCGGCCAAGGTGTTCCTGCTGGCCTGGGCCTTCCTGCTGGTAGGCACGGCGCTGTATGCGTCGGTGTCCGTGGGCCTGCTGAACAAGAATTTCCTCACCGAGTACGGCATCCAGATCGGCTCGGCGCTGGAGATGATCCTGCTGTCGTTCGCGCTGGCGTATCGCTACGCCAAGCTGCGCGGCGAGAACGAACGCCTGGTGCGCGAGCAGAACGAACAGCTGGAGCGCCACGTCGCGCGCCGCACGTCGGAGCTGAGCACGGCGCTGGAGCAGCTGGCCGAAGCCAACCAGCGTCTGCGCGAATCCAGCCGCCGAGATGCGCTGACCGGGCTGTTCAACCGCCGGCATTTCCGCGAGATGTTCGAACACCAGATCCACCGCGCCAACGAGCACCGGCAGCCGCTGGGCGTGCTGATGATCGACATGGATCACTTCAAGGGCATCAACGACAACCACGGCCACCTGGCCGGCGATGAGTGCCTGCGCTGGCTGGGCGCCTGCCTGCACGACGCGCTGGTGGAATACGGCGCGCTGATTGCGCGCTTTGGCGGCGAGGAGTTCGCGGTGGTGCTGCCGGACATGAATGGCGAGCGGCTGCTGGAAGTAGCCGAACAGCTGCGCCAGAAGATTTGCAGTGCTCCAGTGCGCTACGCCGGCAACAACATCCAGCTCAGTGCCAGCATCGGCGCCTTCGTGCTGCGGCCCGGTTCAGGCATCGGCATTGACGAGGCCCTGGTGCAGGCCGATGACGCGCTGTATGCCGCCAAGGACCGCGGCCGCAACTGCGTGCACGCGGCCGACGGCCTCACTTCGAACTGAAGCTCAGCCCAGCGCGGCCCGCGCGGCCGACAGCAGGCGGCCTTCGTCTACCAGACGCACGGCGGTGGCCACGTCGCCGTCCATGGCGCGGTCGCGTCCCATGAAGGCAATGGATTCACGCAGCGCGGCCCAGGCGGCCTTTACCGCCACGCCCGGCTGGAATTCCTCGGACGCAGCCAATTCAGCGCGCAGCCCTTCCACCTCGGCCATGAATGCAGCGCGATCCGGGTGGCCTGGCAGCGGTGCACCCTGCACCTTGTCGGCCAAGGCCTGCACATCGCCGCTGCGCGCCAGTTCGCGCGCGGCGTTGATCATGTCGCGGCGGTAATCCAGCGCCTGGCCGGCGGTGTAGATTTCCAGCGCCAGCACGTGGGCCAGGTCGGCGGTCATTTCCAGAACGTGCCGGCCTTCGTTGGCGCCCATGGACACGTGGTCTTCGGCGTTGGCGCTGGTCGGGATGGAATACACGGACGCCGGATGCGCGCGGCTGGCCAGATCGTTCACCAGCGCGGCGGCGGTGTACTGCACGATCATGAAGCCGCTTTCAGTGCCGTCCTCGTTGCCGATCAGAAAGGGCGGCAGGCCGTCGTTGGTGGCCGGGTCCACCAGCTTGTTCAAGCGCCGCTCGGAGATGGACGCCAGCACCGGGATGGCGGCCTTGAGGTAGCTCATGGCCAGCGCCAGCGGCAT
>JANNQY010000219.1:0-3886 GCA_031400995.1 Lysobacteraceae bacterium | reverse complement strand
CCGGGCGTGCTCCAGTTCAGCGGCGTCGGTGGCTGGGTCGAACCAGCGCGCATCGGCCTGTGCGCGCAGCCAGGTGAACTGGCGTTTGGCCAACTGGCGGGTGGCCGCGATGGCCTGCTCTCGGAAGGCCGCGGCGTCAATATGCCCCTCCAAATACACCCAGGCCTGGCGATAGCCAACCGCACGCATGGACGGCAGGTCCGGATGCAGGCGGGGGTTGGCGCGCAGCTGCCGCACTTCGTCCAGGAAGCCCTGCTCCAGCATCAGGTCGAAACGGCGGGCGATGCGCTCGTGCAGCACGGCGCGATCGGCGGGCGCCAACGCCAGCTTGAGCACCCGGAACGGAAAACTTTGGCGCCGCCCTTCGCGCTGCCATTCGCTGATGGGTCGGCCGCTGAGGCGAAACACCTCCAGCGCACGGGTGATGCGCTGCTGGTCGCGGGGCTTGATGCGTTGGCCGGCGGCGGGGTCCACTGCGGCCAGCTCGGCGTGCAGGGCGGGCCAACCGCCGGCTGCCGCCTGCTCGGCAATCACGGCGCGGGTGGCGGCGTCGGCTTCGGGCATGTCGGCAAGCCCGTGCAGCAGGGCGCCCAGGTACAGGCCGGTGCCTCCCACCAGCAGCGGCACCCGGCCGCGTTCGGCCAGCGCCTGCATCGGCGGCAGCGCCTCGCGGACGAAATCAGCGGCGCTAAACACCTGGTGCGGCTCGCGCACGTCCACCAGATGGTGCGGCGCCAATGCACGCGTGGCGGCATCGGGCTTGGCGGCGCCGATGTCCAGCCCGCGATACACCAGGGCCGAGTCCACGCTGATGATTTCGGTGTCCAGGCGCTGCGCCCAGTCCACCGCCAAGGCGGTCTTGCCCGAAGCGGTGGGTCCCATCAGGGCGATTGCCAGCGGGCGCGTGTCGCGCATGTCAGGCACCGCTACGGCGCAGTTCACCCTGCACCGAATCGAACAGGCCGGCCATGGCAGGCGACGGTGGCTTGCCGGCGCGGCTCACCGCCACGATGGCCAGCGTGGCCAGCGCCACGCCCGGCACCATGGAATACAGGCCGGTTGCCGCCGACAGCCAGACTTCCCACGCAATCACCGTGCCGGCGCCCACCGCCATGCCCGCCAGCGCGCCGTTGCGGGTCATGCGCTTCCAATACAGCGACAGCACCACCACCGGGCCGAACGCGGCGCCAAACCCGGCCCAGGCATAGCTGACCAGGCCCAGCACGCGGCTGTCGGGGTCCGAGGCCAGCCAGATGGCCAGCGCGGCCACGGCCAGCACCGCCAGCCGACCGATCCATACCAGCTCGCCCTGCCCCGCGTTCGGGCGCAGGAAGCCCTTGTAGAAGTCTTCGGTGATCGCGCTCGAGCAAACCAGCAGCTGGCAGCTGAGCGTACTCATCACTGCCGCCAGGATGGCCGACAGCAGGATGCCGGCGATCCACGGATTGAACAGCAACGTGGCCAGTTCGATGAACACGCGCTCGGGGTTGGCCGTCACCGGCGCGGCCTGGCCGGGGTTGAGCGCAAAAAAGGCGATGCCGAAACAACCCACCGCCATCGCACCGAACAGGCACAGCACCATCCAGGTCATGCCGATGCGGCGGGCATTGCGCAGCGTGCGCACCGACTCGGCGGCCATGAAGCGCGCCAGGATGTGCGGCTGGCCCACGTAGCCCAGCCCCCAGGCCAGCAGCGACACGATGCCCACTGCGCTGGCGCCACGCAGGAAGTCCAGGTTGGCGGGATTCACCTGCTCCACCAGGGCCAGGCTCTGCGCCGGGCCGCCGGTGCCCAGGATCACGAAGATCGGCGTCAGGATGAGCGCGAAGATCATCAGGCTGGCCTGCACCGTGTCGGTCCAACTCACGGCCAGGAAGCCGCCGATGAAGGTGTAGACGATGGTGGCGGCGGCGCCGTACCACATGGCCTTTTCGTAGGGAATGGCGAACACGCTTTCGAACAGGCGCGCGCCGGCGACGATGCCCGAGGCGCAATACACCGCGAAGAACACCAGGATCACCAGCGCCGACAGCACCCGCAACAGCTTGCCCTTGTCCTCGAAGCGATGGGTGAAATAATCCGGCAGCGTCAGCGCATTGTTGCTGCGCTCGGTGTACAGCCGCAGCGGCGCGGCCACGTAGCGCCAGTTGGCCCACGCGCCTGCGATCAGGCCCAGCGCAATCCAGCCCTCGGACAAGCCGCCAACGTACAGCGCCCCCGGCAGGCCCAACAGAAGCCAACCGCTCATGTCCGAAGCGCCCGCCGACAGCGCGGTGACCACGCTGCCCAGCGAACGCCCGCCGAGGATGTAGTCGTCGAAGCTGCGGGTGTAGAACCAGGCCGCCACGCCTATGCCCACCATGCCCAGGATGTAGATGGCGAAGGTGATGTGCAGCGGCGAGTACTGGCTCATGGCGGCTCGGAAAGTGGCGATGTGAGGGCAAGCTTAACGCGATCGCGCGCGCGCAGGCCTTGAAGCCGGCCGGCGCGAGGGTATGCTGGAACCCTGCCCCGCCAACCAACGGTTCGCCATGCATCCCGGAAAAGCCTTCGCCTTCCTGCTCGTGTTTGTCGTCCCGGCGCTGATGCCTGCTGCGGGGTGGCTGGCCGCCGCCACCGGCCTGCCCAACCTGATGGCCTGGTTCCCGCTGTTCTTCCTGTTCGTGCTGGTGCCGGCGGCGGACTACACGCTGGGGCACGACCCGGTGAACATCCCCGCCGACCGCGAACGCGACGTCGCGCAGCAGCCTTGGTTCAAGTGGCTCACCCTGGCCTGCCTGCCGGTGCATCTGGCGGTGCTGGCGTGGTCGGCGCACTGGTTCGTGAATGCCGGCCTGGCGCCGGCGGGCATGGCCGGCTGGCTGCTGTCGCAGGGCGTGGTGGGCGCCATCCTGGCCATCAACACCGCGCACGAGCTGATCCACAAGGACGGCAAGCTCGAGCCCATCGCTGGTGGCCTGCTGCTGGCGTCGGTGAGCTACTACGGCTTCAAGATCGAACACCTGCGTGGCCACCATGTGCATGTTTCCACGCCCGAAGACGCCTCCAGCGCGCGCTTCGGGCAATCGCTGTGGAATTTCCTGCCGCGCGCGCTGTGGCGCAACACCGGCAATGCCTGGCGGCTGGAGGCCGAGCGCCTGCAGGGCAAGGGCCTGCCCGCCCTGCACTGGCGCAACGAGTTACTGGCCTGGACCGTTGTCTGGCTGGCCATGGCTGCCGCCTTCGCGCTGTGGCTGGGACCGCTGGGTCTGGGCTTCTTCTTGCTGCAGGGGCTACTGGCCGCCAGCTCGCTGGAAGTGATCAACTACATCGAGCACTACGGCCTGGAGCGGCGCATTGGCGCCGATGGCCGCTACGAGCGCACGACGCACCTGCACAGCTGGAATTCGGATTTCGCGCTGTCCAACCTGCTGCTGTTCCAACTGCAGCGCCACTCCGACCACCACGCGTTCCCGAAGCGCCGCTACGCCATCCTGCGCCACCACGCCGACAGCCCGCAGCTGCCGGGCGGGTATTCGGCCATGTTCGTGCTGGCGCTGATGCCGCCGCTGTGGCATCGGGTGATCGACCCGCGCGTGCTGGCGTTCCGCCGCGCCGCCGCGGTCTAGTCGTCGTCAGGCCACTTGGGCGCAGCCGGCTTGCCCGGCTTGGCGCTGGGCCCGGGCAGCGCCGACACCGCGGCCCACACTTTCAGTGCGTCCACGGTAGCGGCCACGTCGTGAACGCGGATCAGGCGCGCGCCGTACTCGGCGGCCAGCACCGCCGCCGCCACCGACGCCGCCAGCCGGTCGTCCACGCCGCGCCCGGTGAGTTCGCCCAAGCTGCGCTTGCGCGACAGGCCGGCGAGCACCGGCACGCCCAAGTCGGCGAAGCGGCTGAGTTGGCG
>JANNQY010000218.1:0-4718 GCA_031400995.1 Lysobacteraceae bacterium | reverse complement strand
CATCCCGCTGCTCACCGGCCTGGTGGGCACCTGCGGGCTGTATTCGCTGGTGGGCATCAACACCTGCCGCATCAAGACCTGAGGGCAGCGGCCGCCCGGCGGCTGAAAATTTCACGCCATTTTTGCAAATCGATCACATTGCTCCCAATCCTTGACGCAATTGCTGGCGGCGGGCTAGGTTGCCCGACGGGTAAATCGCCCGGGGAATTGTAAAAACCGCGTGAGAACATCGCTCGGTTTTCTCGGGGGAAGCGAAACATGATCGACTGGCTCGTGGCGACGCTGCGGCAGTATCCCGAGCTCGCGATTTTCGTCGCGCTGGCAGTCGGATTCTGGATTGGCCCCAAGAAGATCGGCGGCTTCAATTTGGGCAACGTCACCGCCACCCTGCTGGCGGCGGTGTTGATTGGCCAGCTCGGCATCGAAATCCCCGGGCCGATCAAATCCACCTTCTTCATGCTGTTCCTGTTTGCCGTGGGCTACGGCGTGGGCCCGCAGTTCTTCGCCGGCTTGGGCAAGGACGGGCTGAAGCAGGTGGCGTTCTCGCTGGTGGTGCTGGTGCTGTGCCTGGTGGTGCCGTTCGTCTGCGCCAAGCTGGCCGGGCTGGACATGGGCTATGCGGCTGGCTTCTACGCCGGCTCGCAGACCACGTCGGCCGCCATCGGCGTGGCCACCGACCAGATCAATCGTCTCGGCCTGTCAGCGGAACAGGCAAAGACCTATGCCGACGCGATCCCTATCGGCTACGCGGTGACGTACATCTTCGGCACCATCGGCTCGGCCATCATCCTGGCGCAGCTGGGGCCCAAGTTGATCGGCGTGGACCTGGCCAAGGCATGCGCCGACTACGAAGCCGAACTGGGCGGCATCAGCGGCCGCGACGCCGGCGTGTTCTCGGCCTATCGCGACGTGGACGTGCGCGCCTATCGCATCAGCGCCGGTGAGCTCACCGGCCGCCCGGTGAGTGAATTGTTCCCGGGCCTGCGCATCTTCATCGAGCGCGTGCGCCGCGGCGACACCGTGATCGAAGCCGTGCCCAGCACCGTGCTGCAGGCCGGCGACGTGGTGGCCATTTCCGGCCCGCGGGCCATCCTGGTGGAAAAAGTGGAATCCGTGGTTCCCGAAGTCGAGGACCGTGGCCTGCTGGACATCGCCGTCGAGCAGGTGGACGTGTTCGTGCGCAGCAAGCTCTACGCCGGCCGCACCCTGCGCGAACTCGCCGACGACCCCGTCACCCGCGGCATCTACCTGCGCAAGATCATGCGCAACCTGGTGGAAATCCCGGTACTGCCGGGCACCGAGCTGCAGCGCGGCGACGTGCTCACCGTGCAGGGCAGCCGGGCCCACGTGGACGCGATGGTGAAGGCCGTGGGCCACGCCGACCGCCCCGCTGAGGCCACCGACCTGAAGGTAGTCGCGGCCGGCATCGTCGTCGGTGGCCTGGTGGGCGCGCTCAGCGTCAACATCGGCGGCATCCCGATCGGCCTGTCCACCTCCGGCGGCGCGCTGCTGGCCGGCCTGCTGCTGGGCTATTTCCGCGCCGTGCACCCCACCTTCGGCAGCATCCCGGGCCCGTCGCTGTGGCTGCTCAACACCCTGGGCCTGAACGTCTTTATCGCCGTGGTGGGCATCAATGCCGCGCCCGGCTTCGTCGCCGGCCTGCAGCAGGTGGGCATCAGCCTGTTCCTGTGGGGCGCGGTCGCCACCAGCCTGCCAATGATCGCCGCGGTGCTGCTGGGCCACTACGTGTTCAAGTTCCACCCGGCCATCCTGTTTGGCGTGTGCGCTGGCGTGCGTACCACCACCGCTGCGCTGGGCATGATCCAGGAGAAAGCCCGCAGCAAGGTGCCGGCGCTGGGCTATGGCATGCCCTACGCGATCGGCCAGATGGTGCTCACCATCTTCGGCATGGTGATCGTGCTGCTGATGAACGCCACTTGAGCACTGCGCGCCCAACGCGGCGTGCGCAACCACACACTTTCAAGTAACGCTTGCTCCGGAATTTCCACCACCCCAATCAAGGACCCCCCATGGACGTGCGGACGCTGCAGCAATACGAGGCCCTGAGCCCCTTCGAGATCAAGGATTTCCTGGCCAAGGCGGCGCTGAAGACGTCCTCCACGTCCGCGCTGACCTACATCAACGCCGGCCGCGGCAATCCCAACTGGATCGCCACGACGCCGCGCGAGGCCTTCTTCACCTTTGGCCACTTCGCGCTGACCGAAAGCAAGCGCGTGCTCGACCTGCCGCCCGGCATCGGGGGCATGGCCAAGGCGCCCGGCATCGCGGCGCGCGCGCAGACTTGGCTGGCGGCCAATGCGGCGCTGCCGGGGGCTTCGTTCCTGGCGGCGATGATTCCCTGGACGGTGGATCATTTCGGCTTCGAGGCCGACAAGTTCGTGCATGAACTGGTGGACGCGATCATCGGCGACAACTACCCGGTGCCCGACCGCATGCTGGTGCACAACGAGCAGGTGGTGCGCGAATACCTGCAGTGGGCGATGTGCGGCAGCCCCAAGCCCGACGGCACCTTCAAGATTTATGCGGTGGAGGGCGGCACGGCGGCCATGTGCTACATCTTCAAGTCGATGAAGTCCAACCGGCTGCTCAACCCGGGCGACACCATCGCGCTGGGCGTGCCCATCTTCACTCCCTATCTGGAAATGCCGCACCTGGAGGACTACGGGCTCAACATCGTCGACGTCCGCGCCACCCAGGAGAACGGCTTCCAGTTCAGCGACGCCGAGCTCGACAAGCTGCTGGATCCCAAGATCAAGGCCTTCTTCGTGGTGAACCCGGGCAACCCCAGCGCCATCGCGCTGTCGGACGCGGTGATCGCCAAGATCGGCCAGATATTGGAGAAGCGCCCGGACCTGATCCTGCTCACCGACGACGTCTACGGCACCTTCGTGCCGGGCTTCCGCGGCCTGCTGGGCGCGTTCCCGCACAACACCATCGGCGTGTACTCCTACAGCAAGTACTTCGGCTGCACCGGCTGGCGCCTGGGCACCATCGCCGTGCACGAAAACAACGTGTTCGACAAGCTCATCGCCGCGCTGCCCGAGCCGACGCTGCAGGCCATCGACAAGCGCTACGGCGCCCTCAGCCTGACCCCGCGTAAGATTTCCTTCATTGATCGGATCGTGGCCGACAGCCGCGACGTGGCGCTGAACCACACCGCCGGGCTGTCGCTGCCGCAGCAGGTGATGATGATGATGTTCTCGCTCAGCGAGCTGATGGACGTGCACAAGGAGTACCAGCGCGGCTGCATCGGCATCGTCAAGAAGCGGGTGGAGGCAACGCTGGAAGGCCTGGGCATCGAAGTGGAGAAGGACGCGCACTTCGACTACTACTACGGCCTCATCGACTTTGAGTTCTGGCTGCGCAAGTACGTGGGCGACGAAGTGGTGGAGTGGGTGAAGAAGAACGTGCACCCGCTGGACCCGGTGTTCAAGCTGGCCGAGGACCACGGCATCGTGCTGCTCAACGGCAGCGGCTTCGATGCCCCGGCCTGGTCGGTGCGGGTGTCGTTCGCCAACCTGTCCGACCATGTCTACGACGACATTGGCCGCGCCATCCGCGTGGTGGCCGCAGGCTACGTGGCCGCGTTCAAGGCCAGCCAGGCCAAATAATCCGCACTCGCCCAGCCCTTGGAGAAGACGTAATGAAGAAGTTGATGCTCGCGGTAGCCGCGTCTGCGTGGCTGGCCTGCGGCCTGGCCATCGCGCAGGACGAACAGGGCAGCACCCGGGTGACCGTGCTGGCCACCGGCGGCACCATCGCCGGCGCCCAGGCGGCCGAGGGCGGCTACGGCTACAAGTCCGGGTCGTTCGACATCCAGGACCTGATATCGGCCGTGCCCAACCTGGACAAGATGGCGGTGATCACCGGCGAGCAGGTGGTGAACATCGGCAGCCAGGACATGGACGACGCCACCTGGCTGGCCCTGGCCAAGCGCCTGGGTGAAGTGGTGAAGCAGCCGGGCACCGACGCCGTGCTGATCACCCACGGCACCGACACGCTGGAGGAGACCAGCTATTTCCTCAGCCTGGTCACCAAGACCGACAAGCCCATCGTGATGGTGGGCTCGATGCGTCCGGCCACGGCGATCAGCGCCGATGGCCCCAGCAACCTCTACAACGGCGTCGCCGTGGCCATCAGCCCCGGCGCGACCGGCCGCGGCGTGGTCACCGTGCTAAACGACCAGATCCACTACGCGCGCAACGTGTCCAAGATGAACACCACCGACGTGCAGACCTTCCACAGCGCCAACCGGGGCCTGGCCGGCGTCACCAACACGGGTGACATCACTTGGTTCGAAATGACCGACAAGAAGCACGGCCTCACCAGCGAGTTCAGCGTGGAGGGCCTGCAAAGCCTGCCGCGCGTGGACATCCTGTATGCGCATGCCGGCATGAACCCCGGCCTGATCGATGCCGCCGTGGCCCAGGGCGCCAAGGGCCTGGTCATCGCCGGCGTGGGCGACGGCAACATGACCACGGCGGCGCTGGAGCGCGTGACGGCGGCCCGCAAGGCCGGCGTGGTGGTGGTGCGCAGCACACGGCTGCAGTCGGGCATCGTCTACCGCAACAACGAAGTGGACGACGACGCGCTCGGCCTGATCGCCTCGGGCGAGCTCAACCCGGCCAAGTCGCGCGTGCTGCTGCAGCTCGCGCTCACCCAGACCAGCGACGTGGCCCGCATCCAGGACATGTTCG
>JANNQY010000217.1:0-5225 GCA_031400995.1 Lysobacteraceae bacterium | reverse complement strand
AACTCCTCCTTTGCAGGCATGACTTCAAAAATGGACTTAACACCTTCATAAAGTGTCGCCTCGACAACGCTATCTGTTTTAATATCATCCCCTTCTATCATAAAAGCGGTGGTGATCATCACCTGGTTCCCCTGGCTGTCCTTGGCCCTGCTCTGATCCCAGTAGGGGACTACCTGTGGGAGGGACTTCAGTCCCGATGCTTTTAGCTGAAGAGCATCGGGACTGAAGTCCCTCCCACAGTAAGATCTTCCGCGCGGCACATGGGGAGCCCGCGGGCGGCTATAATTGTGCGCTTCCCAGACTCCCGGAGCCGCTCCATGCTGCGTATCCAGGCCGAAGCGCTGACGTTTGACGACGTCTCCCTCGTTCCCGCCCATTCCATCGTCCTGCCCCAGGACGTCAACCTGGCGACCCAACTCACCCGCGGCATCCGGCTGAACCTGCCCATCTTGTCCGCGGCGATGGATACCGTCACCGAGGCCCGCCTCGCGATCGCGATGGCCCAGCTCGGCGGCATCGGCATCATCCACAGGAACATGACCGAGCAGCAGCAGGCCGCGCAGGTCTTGCAGGTGAAGAACTTCGAAGCGGGCGTGATCCGCGAGCCGCTCACCGTAGGCCCCGAAACCACCATCGGCGAGGTGATCCGCCTCACCCGCGCCCGCAACATCTCCGGCGTGCCGGTGGTGGACGGCGGCCAGTTGGTGGGCATCGTCACCAGCCGGGACATGCGCTTCGAGAAGAAGCTCGACGACCCCGTGCGCCACATCATGACCAAGAAAGACAAGCTGGTAACGGTGCGCGAGGGCGCCAGCGACGACGAAGTGCTGCAGCTGATGCACAAGTACCGCATCGAGAAGGTGCTGGTGGTGGACGACAGCTTCGCGCTGCGCGGCCTGATCACCGTCAAGGACATCCAGAAGGCGCGTGACAATCCGTTCGCCGCCAAGGATGCCGAGGAACAGTTGCTCGTGGGCGCCGCCGTCGGTGTCGGCGGTGGTACCGAAGAGCGTGTGTCGCTGCTGGTCGCGGCCGGCGTCGACGTCGTGGTTGTCGATTCCGCGCACGGCCATTCGCAGGGCGTGCTCGACCGCGTCGCGTGGGTCAAGAAGAACTTCCCTAACGTGCAGGTGATCGGCGGCAACATCGTCACCGGCGACGCCGCGCTGGCGCTGATGGACGCCGGTGCCGACGCGGTCAAGGTGGGCATAGGCCCGGGCTCGATCTGCACCACGCGCATCGTCGCCGGTGTCGGCGTTCCGCAGATCACCGCGGTGGGCATGGTGGCCGAGGCGCTCAAGGGCCGCATCCCGCTTATCTCCGATGGCGGCATCCGCTATTCGGGCGACATCGCCAAGGCCCTGGTGGCCGGCGCCAGCTCCATCATGATCGGCGGCCTGTTCGCCGGCACCGAAGAGGCGCCGGGCGACGTGGAGCTGTTCCAGGGCCGCAGCTACAAGAGCTATCGCGGCATGGGCTCGCTGGGCGCGATGGAGCTGGGCAGCAAGGACCGCTATTTCCAGGACGCTTCGGACGCCGACAAGCTGGTGCCCGAAGGCATCGAGGGCCGGGTGCCGTATCGCGGCCTGCTGCGCAGCATCGTGCACCAGCTCGCCGGCGGCATCCGCGCCTCCATGGGCTACGTGGGCTGCGCCGACATCGAGCAGATGCGCACCCGTCCCAAGTTCGTCCGCGTTACCAATGCCGGCACCCGCGAGTCGCACGTACACGACGTACAGATCACCAAGGAACCGCCGAACTACCGGATGGGTTGAGCATGAGCGACATCCACGGCGACAAGATCCTCATCCTTGATTTCGGCGCCCAGTACACGCAGCTGATTGCCCGGCGCATTCGCGAGTTCGGCGTCTACTGCGAAATCTGGGCCTGGGACCACGACCCGGCGGAAATTGCCAAGTACGGACCCAAGGGCATCATCCTGTCAGGTGGCCCCGAGTCCACCACCGAAGCCGGGTCGCCGCGCGCCCCCCAGCAGGTGTTCGACGCCGGCGTGCCGCTCCTGGGCATCTGCTACGGCATGCAGACCATGGCGATGCAGTTGGGCGGCCATGTCGAAGGCGGGCACCACCGCGAATTCGGCTACGCCCAGGTGGAAGTGACGGCCGAATGCGCCTTGCTCGATGGCCTCAAGGACCACGCCGGCAGCCCGCCGCGGCTGGACGTGTGGATGAGCCACGGCGACCGCGTCACCGCGCTGCCCGAGGGCTTCGAGGTAACGGCGCGCACCGAATCGGTGCCGATCATCGCCATGGGCGACGATACCCGGCGCTGGTATGGCGTGCAGTTCCACCCCGAAGTGACCCACACGACGTCCGGCGAGCAGATGCTGCGCCGCTTTGCGCTGGATATCTGCGGCTGCGACACCCTGTGGACGGCGGCCAACATCATCGAGGACCAGATAGCGCGCGTGCGCGCCCTGGTTGGCACCGACGACGTGCTGCTGGGCCTGTCGGGCGGAGTGGATTCGTCGGTGGTGGCGGCCCTTCTGCACAGGGCTATCGGCGACCGGCTTACCTGCGTGTTCGTGGACACCGGCTTGCTGCGCTGGCACGAAGGCGACCAGGTGATGGCGATGTTCGCCACCGAAGCCGAGAAGGGCGGCATGGGCATCAAGGTGATTCGGGTGAACGCGGCCGAGCGCTATTTCAGCGCCTTGGCGGGCGTTGCCGACCCCGAAGGCAAGCGCAAGATCATCGGCCGGCTGTTCGTGGAGATCTTCGAGGAAGAATCCGTCAAGCTGCGCAACGTCAAATGGCTGGCACAGGGCACCATTTACCCCGACGTGATCGAGTCGGCCGGCAGCAAGACCGGCAAAGCGCACGTGATCAAGAGCCACCACAATGTCGGCGGCCTGCCCGAGCACATGAAGCTGGGCCTGGTGGAACCGCTGCGCGAGCTGTTCAAGGACGAAGTGCGGCGCATCGGCGTGGAGCTGGGCCTGCCGCGCGAGATGGTCTACCGCCACCCGTTCCCCGGGCCGGGCCTGGGCGTGCGCATCCTTGGCGAAGTGATGCGGGAGTACGCCGAGCTGCTGGCCCAGGCAGACGCCATCTTCATCGACGAGCTGCGCAAGAGCGGCTGGTACGACAAGACCAGCCAGGCCTTCGCGGTGTTCCTGCCGGTGAAGTCGGTGGGCGTGGTGGGTGACGCCCGGGCGTATGAGTGGGTGATCGCGCTGCGCGCCGTCGAGACCGTGGACTTCATGACCGCGCAGTGGGCACACTTGCCGTACGAACTTCTAGACGACTGTTCTCGCCGTATTATCAATGAGTTACGCGGTGTTTCTCGCGTTGTTTATGACATCAGCGGGAAGCCGCCAGCCACCATCGAGTGGGAGTGACGAGTCTCAATCCCATGGAACTCACTAGCGACGAACTACGCAATTACGCAACCGTCATAGCGGCGCTCGTCGCCGTGGTCGTCTTCATCTTCGACTCCCGCGTGAGGCGCCGCAACCAGCGAATCGAGAACATCGCCAGGTTCTTCGAAGTGCACAGCCGACTGATGGACTCGGAAGGCTTCCTGATGACCCATCTGGCCGAGCTGGCAGACGAGTCGTTTCGACGCGATCCTGCCGACCGTGCGTCGGAGGCGAAGTTCCATCTGCTGCTCCTCCATGTCGAACAGCTGGCCATACTCGCCAACAACAAAGCCGTGCCGAGGTCGACACAGGTCTACATGTTCGGGCTCTATTCGAAGTCGATCCTCCGGCTGCTCACCGAGCAGGAGCGAACCAGCATGTTCTGGGATCTCGCCGTGAGCTACCTCCGCGGCCTGGAGGAACTCACCGACGAGTACGAGCGCATGCCGGCCTCGGACAGAAAGCGATTTCAGCAGTGACTGACCGCGACTATCGAGTCGACCCTTCGCAACGGACAGATATGGAGCAAGCACACCCATGAGCGAACTCAGCCGCCCTGCGAACCTCTCCACCCGCGGGAGTAATCGATGAGCACGCCCGACCCGGATCCGTCCCTCTCCGACACGCCGGCGCCCGCCGCACGGGTCAGTTTCTGGAGTGGCCTGAAGCTGCGCCGCGAGAACCTCGGGCCCGACCTTGCCGCCGGCGCCACTTTCGCGGTGGTCAACGTGCCCCAGGGCATGGCCAACGCCGTGCTGGCCACGGTCAACCCCGTCGCGGGCCTGTACGCGCTGATGGTGGCCATGCCCATTGGCGCTCTGCTCACCAGTTCGGTATTCATGAATGTCTCCACCACCGGCGCCATGTCGGTTGCCGCCGGAAACGCGCTGGTGGACATCGCCGAGACCGACAAACTGCAGGCGCTGGCCACCCTGGTGCTTATGATCGGCGCCGCCCAGCTCACATTCGGCCTGCTGGGCTTCGGCCGGCTGGTGCGCTTCATATCCCACGCCGTCATGACCGGTTTCATCACCGGCGTGGCGGTGCTGATCGTGCTGGGCTCGATTCCGGACCTCACGGGCTACCAGAGCTCCCAGTCCACGTCCTTGCTCCGGTTTGCCGACACGCTGGTGAACTGGCGCCGCGTGGACGCCTGGACGTTTGTCTTCGGGGTAGCCACCATCGCCGCCATCTTTGCCTTCCAGAAGACGCGCCTGAACAAGTTCGCGCTGATTCTGGCGCTCGCCGTGGTGACCCCCCTGGTGGCCCTGTGGTCCCTCGGGCTGCAGATGGGCCACATCACCCTGGTGGGTGACATCGCGCAGATTCCCCGCGCGCTCCCCGTCCCGGTGCTTCCCGATTTTCAGATGGTCGGACACCTGCTGCTGCCGGCCATCGCCATTGCGGTCATCGGCCTTATCCAGGGCGCCGGGGTGGGCCAGAGCTATCCCAATCCGGGCGGCGCCTTCCCGGACACCTCCCGCGACTTCGTCGGCCAAGGCGCGGCCAACCTCGCCGGCGGCCTGTTCGGCGGCATCCCCTCGGGCGGCTCCATGTCGGGCACCGCCGTTACCGTGCAAGCCGGCGCGCAGTCGCGCTGGGCCAACATTTTCAGCGCGGTGTTCGTGGTGCTCATCGTCCTGCTGCTGGTGGACGCGGTGAAGATGGTGCCGATGGCGGCCCTGGGCGGCCTGCTGTTCGTGGTGGGCCTGCAGAACATCCAGCCGGCCGAGCTGCGAATGAACTGGCACACCGGGCGCGGCACGCGGGCGGCCATGCTGGTCACCTTCGCGGCCACGCTCATGCTGCCGCTGCAGTACGCCATCGCCGTGGGCGTCGCGCT
>JANNQY010000216.1:0-4289 GCA_031400995.1 Lysobacteraceae bacterium | reverse complement strand
CGGGAATGGTGGCTGCTGGACACCGACGCCGTGGCCGGCTGCCCCTGAGCCTGCCCCGCGCCGCCGCCGCGGGTAGACTAGCCGCATGAAAATCCTGATTCTCGGCGCCGGCCAGGTGGGCACGTCCGTAGCCTCGGCCCTCGCCACGGAAAACAACGACATCACCGTGGTGGATACCGACCACCAGCGCCTGCGCGAGTTGGCTGAAAAACTCGACATCCGCACCGTGGTTGGCCACGCCTCGCTGCCCAGCGTGCTGGCGCAGGCCGGCGCTGAAGAAGCCGAGCTGCTGGTCGCCGTGACCTCCAGCGATGAAGTGAACCTGATCGCCTGCCAAGTGGCCCAGCACCAATTCCACACGCCCACGCGCGTGGCGCGCCTGCGCGAGGCCCAATACCTCGAAGTGGCCGCACTGGCCGACCCGGAGCACTCCGCCGTCAGCGCCGCCATCAGCCCCGAGCAGTTGGTCTGCCGGCACGTCGAGCGCCTGATTGAATTCCCCGGTGCGCTGCAGGTGCTGGACTTTGCCGATGGCCGTGCCCAGCTGGTGGCGGTGCGCGCGCTGCACGATGGCGCCCTGGTGGGCCACGAGATCCGCGAACTGCGCGACCATCTGCCCAGCGGCGTGGACGCCCGCGTCGCGGCCATCTTCCGCAATGGCAAGGCGGTGAAGCCGGAAGGCAGCACCGTGATCGAGGTGGACGACGAGGTGTTCTTCCTTGCCGACCGCAAGAACATCCTCACCGTGATGAGCGAGCTGCGCCGCCTGGACGGCCGGCCGACGCGCCGGATATTGATAGCGGGCGGCGGCAACATCGGCCGCAACCTGGCCCGCAGCCTGGAATCGCGCTATTCGGTGAAGGTGCTGGAGCGCTCGCGCGAACGCGCCCGCGGCATTGCCGAGGACCTGCTCAATTCCATCGTGCTGGTGGGCGACTGCGCCGACGAAGACCTGCTGCGCGAAGAAAACATCGACCAGACCGACGTCTACTGCGCGCTGACCAACGACGACGAGGCCAACATCCTCTCGGCCATGCTGGCCAAGCGCATGGGCTGCCCGCGCGTCATTTCTCTGATCTACCGGCCCAGCTACGCCGAACTGGTGGAAGGCGGCAGCATCGACATCGCCGTGAGCCCGCAGCTGGTGACCCTGGGCGCGCTGCTGGCGCACATCCGCGAGGGCGCACCGGCCCGCGTGTACTCGCTGCGCCGCGGCGCCGCCGAAGCCATCGAAGCCGTGGTGCGCGGTGACCGCCGCACCTCGCAAGTGGTGGGTCGCGCGCTGGAGGAGCTTGAGCTGCCCGCCGCCACCACCATCGGCGGCATCGTGCGCGGCGACAAACTGCTGATCGCCCACCATGACGTGGTGGTGGAGCCGGGCGACCACGTAATCCTGTTCGTCATGGACAAGCGCGACATGGCCAAGGTGAGCGCGCTGTTCCAGACCGGTGCCACCTGGCTGTGAGCCAGCGGCTGCAGGCCATCCGGCGGATTTTCGGCGCCATCATCGGGCTGTCCTCGCTGATCTCGCTGCCGCCGTTGTTCCTGGCGCTGGCCCTGGGCGAGGCGACTTCCACGGCGTTCCTGGACAGTTTCCTCATTGCCGCAGTGGCCGGTTTCCTGCTTTGGTTCCCGGTACGGCACGTGCGCTACGAACTGCGCCTTCGCGACGGATTCCTGATCACCGCCGGTACCTGGATCTTGGCGGTGATGGTGACGGCCATTCCCTTCTTCCTGGGCGAGCCCTACCTGAGCTACACCGATGCGGTGTTCGAAGCCGCGTCCGGGCTCACCACCACTGGCGCCACCGTGATCGTGGGCCTGGACGACCTGCCGCGCTCGATCCTGTTCTTCCGGTCGCTGCTTTGCTATTTCGGCGGCATGGGCATCGTGATCCTGGCCGTGGCCATCCTGCCCATGCTCAAGGTGGGCGGCATGCAGCTGTTCCGGGCCGAAAGCACCGGGCCGAGCAAGGACAGCAAGCTCACTCCGCGCATCGCCGAGACGGCGCGCGCACTGTGGCTGGTTTACACCGGCCTCAACATCCTTTGCACGCTGGCCTACTGGCTTGCCGGCATGAGCTTTTTCGACGCGGTCTGCCACGCCATGTCCACCGTGGCCACTGGCGGCTTCGGGAACTATGACGCCAGCTTCGGCTACTGGGACAGCGGCCTGATCGACCTGATCGCCATCACCTTCATGCTGCTGGGCGGCATCAACTTCAGCCTGCACTGGTACGCGTGGCGCCGCGCCACCATCAGCCATTACCAGGCCGACTCCGAACTGCGCACGTTCCTGATCATCTGCGCGGTGGCGTCATTGGCCGTGGCGCTGACGCTGTGGCTGGGCGGCCGCTACGGTGGCTTCGTGGAGTCGCTGCGCCACGGTACCTTCCAGGTCGTTTCCAACATCACCACCACGGGTTTTGTCACCAGCGGTTTCGTGGATTGGCCGGGCGCGGCGCCTCTGCTGCTGATTCTGATTGGCTTTGTCGGCGGCTGCGCTGGTTCCACCTCCGGCGGCATGAAGGTGGCGCGCGTGCAAATGGTCGTGCGCCAGGGCCTGCGCGAGATCAAGCAGCTGGTGCACCCCAAGGGCCAGTTCCTGGTAAAGGTGGGCGGCCGCCGGGTTTCGGAAAGCGTGGTGATTTCCGTCGCCGGCTTCTGCACCCTCTACATCACTAGCTACCTGGTGATGACCCTGGCGCTCACGGCGCTGGGCGTGGACATCGTCACCGCGTTCTCGGCCATCGCTGCCTGCCAGAACAACATGGGACCGGGCCTGGGCGACGTCGCGGCGCACTTCCGCGATTTCGACGATCTGGAGGTTTGGATCTGCAGCTTTGCGATGGTGCTGGGGCGACTGGAGGTCTTTACGATCCTGGTGCTGCTGACGCCGCAGTTCTGGCAGGAGTAGCCGACGCGTCCATGGCCGCCGCCAAGCGGTCGCGCAGTGCGCGAGCTTCGGCTTCGGGCAAGTAGCGGATGCGCAGCGGCGGTTCGAACGGGCTGGCGCCGGCGGTATCCATGTGCACGCTGGCCATGCCGTGCCGGCGGTCGAACGGCGACTGGCTCAAGGTGAGCGACTGCAGCTTGCGCACTTCGGCGAAGCGCCAGCGCTTGTCCAGCCAGCCCTCGCGCACCGCGACCAGCCCCGACTCCTCGCTGTAGGCGGCGTGCCGCGCCCAGACTTTGGCGCGCAGCAGGAACAGCGGCAGCAGCGCCAGCGCCGCCAGGCCCCAAAGCCCGGCGTTCCAAGTGGCTGCCGTGGATATCGCCAGCGCCACCAGCGCCGGTATCGCGAACTGCCGGCGCCACGCCCGCGGGTGCAGGGGGCGCCACTGCTGCAGCGGCCAGGACTTGCCGGGCAGCAGGTGGCGGATGAGGCCGTCAATCACCGCTGGCGTGGCCACCGGCGCCAGGTCGCGCAGCGAGCGCTGGTCATTCACCGCCTGGATGGACGCGCTGTCCACCACCAGGCCCTGCCGGCCGAACCAGCGATGCGTGAGGCTTTCGCGCAGGCTCCAGGCCTGGATGCGCTGGCGCGGCATGTTGGCGCGCACGCGCGTGAGCAGGCCGCGCTGCGAGCTGAGCCGGCTGCCGTCCTCGGTGAGGGTGAAGCCGTGGAACTGCAGCAGCGCCAGCACCACCGAAAGCATGCGTAGGGCGATCACCAGGAACAGCAGCAGCGCCAAGCCGCCCAGGACCGCGCCCGCGGCGTCCAAATGCAGGTCGCGGCCCATGCCCGCCAGCGACTTCGCCGAGCCCGAGAGCGCCCGGCCGAACATTTCGCCGCCGGACTGCGCAATCAGGCCGAACGCCGCCGCCACCACGATCATGCCTCGGTTGGAGATCAGGCCCAGCCGGATCACTTCGCTGGTGGGCAGCGAGAGCAGCACCACCGGTTCGACGGCGGCGGCGGCCGCCTCGGGCGTGGCGTGGGCCTTGCCGTGGCTGCGTACCAGCTCTTCCAACGCGTGGGCGTCGGCCAGCGACAGCACGCGCATCTGGCCTTCGGCCGTCATGCCGCCCGCGGACTCGAGCTTCACTTCGGCCACGCCGAACACCCGGTGCAGGAGCGTCTGGTGCAGGGCGACGTTGTGGATGCGGGTGAAGGGGATGTTGCGCAGGCTCTTCTGGAACACACCGCTGCGGATGACGATGCCGTCGGCGTCCACCCGGAAGCGGTAGGTGAAGTACTGCCCCAGCGAAATCAACACCAGCACGCCGCCGCCCACCAGGCCCCACAGCTCCCAACTGTCGCCGCGGCCGGTGAACAGCAGTACCAGC
>JANNQY010000215.1:0-35403 GCA_031400995.1 Lysobacteraceae bacterium | reverse complement strand
GCTGAAGGCGCTGGCCGGTGCGGATGACATAGGGCGTGCGAAGGCGGTTGGCGCGCGCCAGCTGGTCGGGACCGTCGCAGCCGTGGCGGCGCGAGATGCTGCTGAGCGTGTCTCCGGCCTTCACCCGGTAGGTGCGGCCCGACGCCGCACGCGGCGCCGATGCGGCAACCACCGTGGGCTTGTGCGCAGCCATCAGGCGCACGGCCAGCTCGGCGCGCTCACCGGTGACGCAGTTGGCGTCGTAGAGCAGCGGCACCGCCACCGGCACCCGAAGTTCGGTGCCGGCCGGGAGCATTTGTTCGGCCTCGAAGCGAGCGTTGAGGTTGCGCAAGGCGCGGAAATGGCCATCGCGCGGGCCGCCCAGGCAGATGGCCAGCTGGTACAGCGACGCCGGCGCCTTGAGCTTGATCACGGTCGCCGCGCCGTTCACCTTTGGGAACTCCAGCCCGTGCTCCTCCGGGTGAAGAAACAGCCACGCCGCTGCCAGCACATCCGGCACGTAGTCGCGTGTTTCCGGCGGGAACTGGCCGTACACGCCCGGGTCCCAGAAATCGCGGCCGCCGGAAGCATTCTTCAGGCGCAGCGCGCGGCCTTCGCCGCCGTTGTAGGCGGCCACCGCGAACTCAAGATCGTTGTTGAGCTCGGCAAAGCGTTCGTTGAAATACAGCACGCTGGCGCGCGCGGCCAGCTGCGGGTCGTAACGGGTGTCGAAGCCGTCGCGCCAGCCCAGGCCAAAACGCGCGCCCGTGGCCGGCATGAACTGCATCGGCCCGGCGGCGCCGGCGCTGGACACCGCATGCACGCGACCGTTGGACTCCTTGGCCAGTATGCCGAACAGCAGCGCCTCGGGCAGGCCGGCGCGCTCGTATTCGGGCCACATCAGGAACCGCATCTGCTGGTAGTTCTCCCAACTGATGATCAGGCTGGGGCGCATCCAGGTGAGCCATTCGGCCAGGGCGGCTTTCACCGGCTCGTTCATCTCGATGAGTTGGCGCAGGTCCTGGCCCTTGAGAATGGCCGCGGTGCGCGCGGCTTCAGGCATGGCTGAGGCGGCGCCCTCCTTGGGTTCCGACGCGCCCAGCACCAGCAGTGCGTCATACGCGGCCAGGAAGCGCGCGGGATCGCAGCGGCGGGTGTCCTGGCAGCGCCGTGCACCTTCCAGCATCTGCGCCGACGCCTCGCGCATGGCCTCGCGGCCCAGCTTGGTTTCGCCGCGCTGTACCTGCGCGCGCCCGGCGCGGTAGTCGGCGCTGGCGTCGTCCAACTGGTCGTAGAGTTTCTGTACGTTGGCCGGCACGCTGGCGGCCCAGGCGTGGCTTGCGGGCAGCAGGAAGAAGGCCAGCAGCAGGCCGAGGCGTAGGAAAAGGGTCATACAGGACATCCGGGCAGCAGGCGCGCAGCCTAACGGCCGTGCCGCGCGGGAGCAAGCCGCGAGGCTGCGCGGCGGGTGCCGACCTCGCTAGAATCAGCCATCGGCATCCCGCCCGCGGAGTGGTCCTTGATGAGCGACATCCTGATCGGCAAGGGCGACGTGCCCGTGCGCCTACTCGGCAAGTACGGAAACCGCCACGGCCTGGTGGCCGGCGCCACCGGCACCGGAAAGTCGGTGACCCTGATGGTGATGGCCGAAGGCTTTTCGCGTCTGGGCGTGCCGGTGTTCATGGCCGACGTGAAGGGCGACATCGCCGGTCTTGCCGTGCCCGGGACGCCCAGCGAGAAGCTGGCCGCGCGGGTGCAGCAAATCGGCGTGGAGGGCCATGTCAACGAAGCCAGCCCGGTGGTGTTCTGGGACCTTTACGGCAAGCTGGGCCACCCGGTGCGCACGACGGTGTCGGAAGTCGGCCCGCCGCTGATGTCGCGCATGCTCGAGCTCAACGACACCCAAGCCGGCGTGATGGACATCGCCTTCAAGCTGGCTGACGACCGCGGCCTGCTGCTGCTGGACCTGGACGACCTGCGCGCGCTGCTGGGCCACGTGGCCGATAACAAGACCGCCATTTCCAAGGAATATGGCTTGGTGAGCCCGCAGTCGGTGGCCGCGATCCAGCGCGCGCTGCTGCGGCTGGAGCAGGACGGCGGCGAGCTGTTTTTCGGCGAGCCGGCGCTGCAGCTGTCCGACTTGATGCAGAAGGATGCCAGCGGCCGCGGCATCATCAACCTGCTGTGCGCCGAGCAGCTGGTGCTGCGCCCGCGCCTGTATTCGAGCTTCCTGCTGTGGCTGCTTTCGGAGCTGTTCGAAACGCTGCCGGAAGTGGGCGACCTGGACGTGCCCAAGCTGGTGTTCTTCTTCGACGAGGCGCACCTGCTGTTCGACGACTGCCCGCCGGCGCTGAAGCAGCGGGTGGAACAAGTGGTGCGGCTGATCCGCTCCAAGGGCGTGGGCGTGTACTTCTGCTCGCAGAACCCCGACGACATCCCCGACGAAGTGCTGGGCCAGCTGGGCAACCGCGTGCAGCATGCGCTGCGCGCCTTCACCCCACGCGACCAGAAAGCGGTGCGCACCGCCGCCGAAACCTTCGTGCAAAACCCCAAGCTGGACGTGGCCAAGGTGATCGGCGAACTGGCAGTCGGCGAGGCCCTGGTGTCCATGCTGCTGGACAAAGGCATCCCGGCGCCGGTGGAGCGCGCGCTGATCTGCCCGCCGCGCTGCCGCATGGGCGCGATCACCCCCGAGGAGCGCAGCGCCGCCCGCAGCCGCAGCCCGGTCGGCGTGAAGTACGACACCGCGGTGAACCGCGAATCGGCCTATGAGCTGCTGAACCAGCGTGCGGAAGCCACCGCCGCCGATGCCCCACCCGCCAAGCCCCTGCCCGCCCCGCGCGACGCCCCCGCAAAAGCCGAACCAGCGCCCGCGCCTTCGAAAATGGACGATTTCCTGTGGGGCAACAAACGCCGCCAGGGTGCGGTGGAAGCCGCAGCCAAATCGGCCACCCGCACCGTGGCCAATGGCCTGGGGCGGCAGCTGCTGCGCGGGATCCTGGGGAGTTTGCTGGGTGGGAAGAAGCGCTAGGCGAACGACTAGCGCCCGCCACCCCCGCCGCCACCACCACCGCCGCCCGAAGACCCTCCGCCACCGCCGCCCGAAGAACCCCCGGGCGGCGTGGCCGACGAAGAGATGTGCTGGGTAAGCGCGCTGCCCAGGGACGAACCCATGCTGGCCAAACCCATGGCTTGCGCACCTGCCGCGCCGTGGTACCACGCGGGCGTGGCGGCCTGCGCCTCCTGCACGCCTACCGCGCGGGTGAAGCGCTGGCTCCAGGCGGACTCCACGTCCAACGCCAGCGCGTACGGCAGCAAGGCTTCGTAACGCGCAGCGTCCAGCGCCGGCTCGGGGCCGGCCTTGGGAACGGCCAGTCCTTTGATCTCATCGCGTTCGGCCACCGATAGATACATCCGCAGGCCTTCCACTTCATCCATGCGCCGGCGGCCCTCGACCGTGGGCGCCTTGAGCAGGTAGCCGAACAGCAGATGTGCCACCAGCATCAATACCGCGATGGCGACGATGGCCGGCGCCCCGCTGCCCGCGCTCCAGGAAAACGCAAAGAACACGCTGGCCACCGAGAACAGCACGCCCAAGCCCAAACTGCCAAGGTTGCGGGCGTAGTACTTCGGCACCAGCCGCTTCTCCAGCGCCAGTGCCTGGGCCGTGCGGGCGCCGCCCACGCGCGACGCCTCCGTGTTTTTAAGAACCACCTCGCTGGTGTCGCTGAACAGCCGCTCGGCAATGGCGCGCTGGCTCGGCGAGAGCGCTTCCAGGCTGCTGCCCGGGCGCTGCACCAGCCGCCACTCCTCGCCCTCGGCGTGGATGTCCACATAACCGCGCACGCCCATCTGCACCACGTCGGCGGCGAAGCAGCGGTTGTCGTGGCCCATCCGGCGCAGCGTGCGCACTTCGGCCGCGCACAGGTCGGCGGGCGCCTCGTAGCGCGGGAACAGCGGGCCCGCGTCCGGATCACGGCCTACCCGGTGCCAGCGCCAGCTGTAGAAACCCACCAGCGCCAGTAATCCCACCAGTGCGAACAGCACGCCGCGATTGTCGCTGAAGAACCAGCCGATGCGCTGGCTGCGCGTGGGCTCGGCCACCAGCCCTTTGGGGAAGCCCACCACCAGGGTCAGGCCCTCGTTCGGGCCCAGTGCGCGCGTGGTGTTGAACACCACCTCGCCCGGTACCGGCACGTTGACCTGGAAATCGGTGCCCTGTGCGCCCTGCGGGCCGGTGTAGGCATCCAGCCGCAGCTTCGCCTTCTCCACGGGCGCCGGCAGCAAGACCCGCGCCGTGACCGCACCGATATCGAACTCCCAGCCCAGGCCGGTGACATTCCAGTAAAGCTCGTCGTGCGCTTCAAAGAATCCCAGCTGGCGCGTGGTGCGGTAGCGCAGGGTGAAGGTGTGCTCGGCCGGCGCCGGCAGGAAGTCGTCGTTGCCGGTGTTGATGCGGACGCCATTGGCCATGTTCTCGGTGAAAAATGGCTCGGGGTTGCCATTGCGCTCCACGCCCAGCAGCTCGAAGCCCACGACGTAGCGGTTGCCGCTGCGATCCGTGTAACTGGTGGGGAAATCGCGATACAGGCCGCGCCGGATGCGCTGGCCCTCCACCACCACGCGGATGCGCTCGGTTACTTCCAAGCTGCCGTCGGCCTGCACCCGCACTTCGCTGTCGTAGGAAAGGATGCGCTCCTGCGCCACGGCCGGCGGCGCAAGCAGCGCAACGCCTGCGGCCAACACCGCGGCCAGCGCCAGGCGCATCACCGCGACAGCTCCAGCTTCGGCGCGCTCGCAGCGCCGTCCGGAGCCTGGAAATACTCGGCCTCGGAAAATCCGAACGCGCGCGCCACTATCACGTCCGGCACCAGCGCCACGCCGTCGTTGAGCCCACGCACCGCGCCGTTGTAGAAGCGGCGCGCGTACTGCAGGTGATCCTCCACGTCCACCAGGTCTTTCTGCAGCTGCAGGAAGTTCTGGTTGGCCTTGAGCTCGGGGTAGGCCTCGTTCAACACCACCAGCCGCCCCACCGCCTGCTCCAGCGAATCTTCGATACCGGCCAGCTCAGCGGGCGACTTGGTTTGCAGCGCCTGCGCGCGCAGCGCCGTCACCCGTTCGAAGGTGGCGGTCTCGTGGCTGGCATAGGCGCGCACGGCCTCAACCAGACGAGGCACCAGGTCGTGGCGGCGCATCAGCTGCACGTCAATGTCGCTCCAGCCCGCGCGCACCTGGTTGCGCAGCCGCACCAGCCGGTTGAAGGCGAACGCGGCCCAGCCCAGCACGCCCAACAGCACCGCCAGCAGCACCATGCCCATGTCCCGCTCCTTGCCTTCGACGCGCTGATTATCGGCACACAGCGCCCGCCGCGGCCAGCGCCGCTAGAATCAGCGGCATCCAAACCCTGCTGCAGGCCCATGACACGCTGGCGACCGCCTTCCGAAGCTTCCACCGCCTTGATCACCCGCGCCGGCTTCGAGCGCCTGCGGGCAGAGTTGGATGAGCTGTGGCGGCTGCGCCGGCCCGAAGTGGTGAAGGCCCTGGCCGCCGCCGCAGCCGAGGGCGACCGCAGCGAGAACGCCGAGTACAGCTACCGAAAGAAGCAGCTGGGCGAGATTGATCGCCGCGTGCGCTACCTGAGCAAGCGCCTGGAGGCGCTGAAAGTGGTGGAAGGCGCACCCGCCGACCCGGGCGCCGTCTACTTCGGCGCGCGCCTGGAGCTGGAGACCGACGATGGCAGCGAAAGCGCGCGATACCGCATCGTCGGCCCCGATGAAACCGACGCCAAAGCCGGCGACATCAGCGTGGATTCACCGCTGGCGCGGGCGGCACTGCGCAAACGCGTGGACGACGAATTCGAGGTTGCGCTGCCCGCCGGGCCAGCGCGCTATCGCCTCCTCGCCATCGAATACGCCGACGCGTAAACCGCCCCTGTGGGAGGGACTCATGTGGGAGGGACTTCAGTCCCGATGCATTTCAGCAGAAGCATCGGGACTGAAGCCCCTCCCACAAGGGCGCTTAGTCTTCGGGGTCGCCTACGAGCCCGAACAAGTCATGCTCGTCGCTGCCCATGATCTGCACTTCGCAGAAGTCGCCGGGCTTCAGGCCCGCCGCGGCACCGTCCTGGATTTGCACCAGGCCGTCGATTTCCGGGGCGTCGGCCTTGGAGCGGCCGATGGCCAGCTCGCCGTCAATCTGGTCCACCAGCACCGTCTGCACGCTGCCGATCTTGCGCTCCAGCTTCTCGGTGCTGATCTCGGCCTGCAGCGCCATGAACCGCGCCAGCCGCTCGTGCTTCACTTCTTCGGGCACCGGATCGGGCAAGCCATTGGCCTTGGCGCCGTCCACCGGCGAATAGGCGAAGGCACCCACGCGGTCGAGCTCGGCCTGGTCCAGGAAGGACAGCAACTGCTCGAACTCGGCTTCGGTTTCGCCCGGGAAGCCAACGATGAAAGTGCTGCGGATGGTGATGTCCGGGCAGATTTCGCGCCAGCGCTGGATCCGCTCCAGGGTCTTGTCCACCGCGCCCGGCCGCTTCATCAGCTTGAGGATGCGCGGGCTGGCGTGCTGGAACGGGATGTCGAGATAGGGCAGCAGCTTGCCCTCGGCCATTAAAGGAATGATGTCGTCCACATGCGGATACGGATACACGTAGTGCAGGCGAGTCCACAGCCCCAGTTCCGCCAGGCCTTCGCACAGGCCCTTCATGCGCGTCTGGTAGGACTTGCCGCGCCACTCGCGCTGCGCGTACTTCATGTCCACGCCGTAGGCGCTGGTGTCCTGGGAAATCACCAGCAGCTCGCGCACGCCGCCCTTGGCCAGCTTTTCGGCCTCGCGCAGCACCTCGTCCACCGGGCGCGACACCAGGTCGCCGCGCATCGACGGGATGATGCAGAAGCTGCAGCGGTGGTTGCAGCCCTCGGAAATCTTCAGGTAGGCGTAGTGCTTGGGCGTGAGCTTGAGGCCGTAGTCGGGCAGAGGTTCACGAACGGATCGTGCCGGGGCGGCAGCGCGTCGTGCACCGCGCTCATCACGCTGGAGTAGTCCTGCGGGCCGCTGATGGACAATACGCCCGGATGCGCGGCGCGGATCTGCTCCGGGCGCTTGCCCAGGCAGCCGGTGACGATGACCTTGCCATTCTCGGCCAGCGCCTCGCCAATCGCGTCCAGGCTCTCGGCCACGGCCGAATCAATGAAGCCGCAGGTATTCACCACCACCACGTCGGCGGCGTCGTAGCTGGGCACGATGTCGTAACCCTCGGCCCTTAGCTGGGTCAGAATGCGTTCTGAGTCTACGAGGGCTTTCGGGCAGCCTAGGCTGACGAAACCGACCTTGGGGTTGCTGGCGGACATGGCGGGCCGGAGGCTGGCAGGGGCGCGGATTATAGCGCTCGCCGGCGGCCGGGCCGGTGTACGCTAGATCGATTGGACTGCTGGGGGGCGCGCCATGAGTCAGACCATTTCCATCAATACCCGCCACGGCCGTATTTCGGCCTGGCACGCCAAGCCCAAAGTCACGCCGCGCGGTGCGCTGATCGTGGTCCAGGAGATTTTCGGCGTGAACTCGCATATCCGCCAGGTGGCCGACCGCTTCGCCAACTACGGTTATGTCGCCATCGCCCCGGCCTTGTTCGACCTGCTGCATCCGGGCACCGAACTGGGCTATGACGAGGCCGGCGTGGCCCGCGGCCGGGCCATCGTGGAGGAACTGGGCTTGAACGGTGCACTCGACGGCGTGCGCGGCGCCTTTGATTTCCTCGAAGGCGAATTCAAGGTGGGCGTGGTCGGCTTCTGCTGGGGCGGCAGCGTGGCCTACTACACCAACACCAAGCTGGGCATCCCGGCGGTGAGCTACTACGGCGGCCGCACGGTGCCCCTGCTGCGCGAACGGCCGAAAGCACCGCTAATGCTGCACTTCGGCGCCGATGACCCGCTGATTCCGCCCGAGGACGTGGAAAAACACCGCGAGGCGCTGCCAAGCGCTGAGATTCATGTCTGGCCCAACGCCGGCCACGGTTTCAACTGCGACCAGCGCGCCGACTTCAACGCCGAGGCCTCGCAGCAGGCGATGACGCGCACCCTGGCCTTCTTCCAGAAAAACCTGCGGTGAGCGAAGCGCTGGAGCTGGATCCGCGGCTGGCCGCCGATTCGGTGCTGGTGGCCGAGGGCCCGCTGTCGCAGCTGCGGCTGGTGGATGACGCGCGCTTCCCTTGGCTGGTGCTGGTGCCGCGGGTGCCCGGCGCGGTGGAATGGATTGACCTGGACGGCGCCTCGCAGCGCCTGCTGCTGGCCGAAGTGAACCTCGCCGGCCGCCTGCTGCGCGCGCTGGGGCCGGTGCACAAGCTCAACGTGGGCGCGCTGGGTAACGTGGTGCGCCAGCTGCACGTGCACGTGGTGGCGCGCAATGAAGGTGATGCGGCTTGGCCGGGCCCGGTGTGGGGCGCGGGCGTGCGCGCACCCTACCCGGCCGCGCAGAGGGAGGCGCTTGTGCAACAACTGCGCGATGGCCTGCCCAATGCCACGGAGCGGGCCGAAGGCTGAGCAATCAGGTCTTGGGCAGGGTGACGCCGGTCTGGCCCTGGTACTTGCCGCCGCGGTCCTTGTACGAGGTCTCGCAGACTTCGTCGGACTGGAAGAACAGCATCTGCGCCACGCCCTCGCCAGCGTAGATCTTGGCCGGCAGCGGCGTGGTGTTGCTGAATTCCAGCGTCACGTGCCCTTCCCACTCCGGCTCCAGCGGCGTCACGTTGACAATGATGCCGCAGCGGGCATAGGTGCTCTTGCCCAGGCACACCACCAGCGTGTCGCGCGGAATCTTGAAAAATTCCACCGTGCGCGCCAGCGCGAACGAGTTTGGCGGGATGATGCAGACGTCGGCAGCGATGTCTACGAAGCTGGACGGATCGAAGTTCTTCGGGTCCACGATGGTGGAATTGATGTTGGTGAAAATCTTGAACTCGCGCGCGCAGCGCACGTCGTAGCCGTAGCTGGAGGTGCCGTAGCTGACGATGCGCTGGCCGGCGGCATCCTGCTTAACCTGGCCCGGTTCGAAGGGCGAGATCATGCCCTGCTGCTCGGCCATGCGGCGGATCCACTTGTCTGACTTGATACTCATTCGGGGCTCGGTTGCCTGGGGGCGTAAAGGCCAATTCTAGCTGGCCGCGCGCCCTCAGGTGTTCTGGATGAGGATATTGGGGAAGGCGATGGCCTTGTTGCGGGCCTGCACCGACAGCCGCCCCGCGGTGCGCCGGGCGATGTCGCGATAGGCCAGGGACAGCGGCGATTCGGGGTCCAGCGCCACGGTGGGCGTGCCGCTGTCGGCCTGCTCGCGGATGCGGATATCCAGCGGCAGCGAGCCCAGCAGGGGTACGTCGTACTGGGCCGCCATGCGTTCACCGCCGCCGGCGCCGAACACGTGTTCGCTGTGGCCACACTGGCTGCAGACGTGCACGGCCATGTTCTCGACGATGCCCAGCACCGGCACCTCCACCTTGGCGAACATCTGCAGCGCCTTGCGCGCATCCAGGGTGGCGATGTCCTGCGGTGTGGTGACGATGACCGCCCCCGAGACCGGCACGCGCTGGGACAGGGTGAGCTGGATATCGCCGGTGCCCGGCGGCAGGTCGATCACCAGGTAGTCCAGGTTGTCCCAGCGGGTTTCGTTGAGCAGTTGTTGCAGGGCCTGGGTCACCATCGGGCCACGCCAGATCATGGGCGTGTCCTCGCCCACCAGCAGGCCGATGGACATGGCCTGCAGGCCGTGGTTGCGCTTGGGCTCGATGGACTTGCCGTCGGGGCTGTCCGGCCGGCCGGTGAGGCCCAGCATCTTGGGGATGCTGGGGCCGTAGATGTCGGCGTCCAGCACGCCTACCGTGGCGCCCTCGGCCTGCAGGGCCAGCGCCAGGTTCACCGCGGTGGTGGACTTGCCCACGCCACCCTTGCCCGAGGCCACGGCGATAATGTTGCGGACTTGGGGCAGCGGGGTGAGATCTTTCTGCACGCGATGGGCGTGGACCCGGGAGGTGACGGCCACGGTGGCCTGCACGGCGCCAGGCAGGGATTCCACGGCGGTTTGCACCTGGCTGGCCAGGGCCTGATGCCAGCCAGCGGCCGGATAGCCCAGCTGCAGCTCGACGGCCACCCGGCCGCCGTCCAGCCCCACGCCGCGTACGGCGCCAGAGGTGACCAGGTCCTGACCGGTGTGGGGATCGAGAATAGACCCGAGCAGGGACCGTACCGCTACTTCCGTAAGCATGCGCAAACTCCTGTATTGGCAGGAGTTTACACCCCAAGGCGGAACGCACCCAGCCGTCGTCAAGCAAAAGCCGGATAGCTGCTTGCGTGAATATCCCCTCGTTGTGTTACGTTCCGGTTAAGGCAACGCCGGAACCCGGCGGGCCCCATCCGAAAAAAACCTGCTCATTACTGACCTGCTCACGACTCAGGGGAGTCCCTTTTGATGAATATTGCTTCCAAGCCTGCCTACCGCAGGAACCTGCTGGCCCGCTCGCTGGCGCTGGCGCTTGCACTGCCGCTCGCATCCACGGCGATTGCCCAAGACACTGCCGCAAAGACCGAGGCTGAGAAAGCCGCCGACGCCGCTGCCGCCGCTGCCGACGGCACGGCCGTCCTCGACGCCGTTACCGTGGTGGGCTCGCGCATCAAGCGCTCCCAGCTCGAGGGCGCTGCTCCGGTCACCGTAATCACGCGCGAGGACTTCGAGCGCGAAGGTTTCCGCACCGTCGCGGACGCGCTGCAAACCCTGACCCAGAACACCACCAGTTCCTTCACCGGCGACCTGGCCACCAACGGCTTCAGCCCGAACGCCCAGGTGGTGAACCTGCGCAACCTCGGCCCCGGCTACACGCTCACCCTGATCAACGGCCGCCGTCCGGCGCAGTACCCGCAGCCGTACAACCGCGACAACAACGTGGTCAACATCCGCGCCATCCCGGCGTCGATCGTGGAGCGCATTGAAGTGCTCGCCGGCGGCGCCTCGGCCATCTACGGCTCCGACGCCGTGGCCGGCGTGGTCAACATCGTCCTGCGCGAGAATTTCGAAGGCAACCGCATCCGCGGCAGCGTTGGCACCACAGCAGAGGGTGGCGGCGATAGCTTCAACGCCGAGTACACCGGCGGCCGCTCGGGCGATCGTTGGAGCACCACGTTCGCGCTGCAGTACGGCGTCAATGATCCGGTGTTCGCTGGCCAGCGTGACTTCTTGGAAGACACCCGCAGCGGCCCCCGCGGCGCCACCGGCGTCAATCCGTCGCTGTCCCTGATCGCCATCCGCGCCAGCAACCCGCGGCCGGGCAGCACCCTGAACCAAAATGCCTTCTTCCCCGGCCAAGCCGTTTGCGACCAGTTCAATTACACCACGGTGACCACGCCGCAGCGCGGCAACTACTGCGGTGCGTTCGACCAGCCGGCCTCGCGCTCCATCTCCAACAAGGGCGAGTTCTACTCCGGCTACGGCTACGGCACGTTCGACATCAACGATGACCTGACGTTCTTCGCCAGCGCGACGTATTACGAAAGCAGCGGCGAGTCCAGCTCGGGCACCGAGTTCTGGGGCACCTCTGGCGACCGCTTCAACCAGACGCCCACCGGCGCCGCGACGTCGCTCTACTACGATCCCAACTTCGGCAGCCTGATCCAGCTGCAGCGCGTGTTCAACCCGTTCGAACTGGGCGGCAACCGCGCGGCCAGCACGCTGTATGACGAGTCCACCTATGACCTCACGGCCGGCCTGCAGGGTGACTTCGGCGATCGCTTCGATTGGGAAGGCTCGCTGCAGTACTCCGAGTACGAGTACAGCGCCGACCGCCCGCGCCTGCTGGCGCAGGCGGTGCACGACTACTTCCTCGGCCCGCGTCTGGGCTTCAGCAACGCCGCCGGCACTGGCACCGGCATTTACCCCATCTACCGCCTCAACCAGGCCCGCTGGACCACGCCGTTCACGCCGGCGCAGTACCAGCAGGTGGCTACCCGGGTGATCAACGAGGGTGAAACCACCTCGGCCAACGGCAACTTCGTGGTGAGTGGCGACCTGTTCGATCTGCCGGCCGGCGCGGTGGGCTTCGCGGCCACCGCCGAGATCGGTCGCCAGACCACCCTGCTCGAGAGCGATCCGCGCACCAGCCAGACCCGTCCGCTGGATTCGCAGACCATCTACAACCTCACCAGCTCCGGCCGCACCGACGGCGAGCGCGACCGCTACGCGATCGGCACCGAGTTCCGGGTGCCGATCACCAGCATGCTCACCGCCCAGGTCGCCGGCCGTTATGACCGGTACGACGACATCACGGAGGTGGACGACGCCTTCACCTACAACGCCGGGTTGGAGTTCCGTCCGTTCGAGAACCTGCTGCTGCGCTCGTCGTATGCCACCAGCTTCCGCGCGCCGGACATGCAGCTGGTATTCGCCGAAGGTTCCGCTTCGTTCGCCGGCGTCACTGACTATTACTCGTGCCGCTCCGGTACTGGCCCAGGCAGCCCGACCGCGCGCACCATCGCCCAGTGCGCGGCCGTGGTGAACGACCCAACCCGCTACACGGCGCAGACGCTGATCGCCGGCAACCCGCTGCTCAAAGAAGAGGAAGGCGAGTCGTTCACCGCCGGTTTCGTCTGGGACATCATGGAAAACATGTCGCTGACGTCCGACTACTACAAGATCTCGCTGGACGATGCGGCCAGCCAGCTCAGCGCCGACTTCATCCTTCGTAACGAGGCCAACTGCCGCCTGGGTACGTCCGAGACCGGACAGGCTTTCGACATCAACTCCGCCTTCTGCCAGAACGTGACCAACTTGGTTACCCGCCAGGTTGCGCCTGGCACCATCCTGGATGGCCGCGTGGACCGTCTGAACTCGGCCTACATCAACACCGCCAACACCGAGACCAGCGGCGTCGACACCACGTTCCGCTACAGCTACGACACCGATCGGATGGGCACCATCAGCACCGACCTTGGCTGGTCGATCGTGCTGACCAACAAGTACCGGGAGTTCGCCGGTGACCCGCTCGTCGACTACCGCGACGCCACCGACTATGACTTCAGCCAGCGCAGCCGCGCCCGCGGCAGCGTCACCTGGGCCAAGGGCGACTGGGCGACCACGGTGTTCGGCACCCGCTTTGGCTCCAACGGCAACAACGCGACGGTGGACTACGTGGATCCGATCACGGGAGCCTTCCAGTCGCGTCGCCTGCCGCCGTACATGATCTACAACCTGACGGTGAGCAAGCGCTTCGGCGAAACGCTGCTGACCCAGCTGCAGATCGTCAACGTGCTGGACAACCAGTACCGCGAAGACAACAGCTTCAACGCCTACCCGTTCTACCAGCCGTTCATCGGCGCCGATCCGCTCGGCCGCCGCTTCAACTTCAGCGTGCAGTACGACTTCTGATCCCTCCAACGGATCAGTGTGATGGGAGCCCGGCGTAAGCCGGGCTCTTTTTTTGTGGGCCGCGCGCGCCGCCGACGCGCTGCAATCTGGGATAATGGCGTCCTCGCTAGGACCCCACCCCGATGACGCCGCCCCGCCCTGCCCTGGTCACCACTGCCCTGCCGTATGCCAACGGTCCCCTGCACCTGGGCCACCTGGTGGGCTACCTGCAGGCCGATATCTGGGTGCGGGCGCGGCGCATGGCCGGCGGTACCGTCCACTTCGTCTGTGCCGACGATGCCCACGGCACGCCGATCATGCTGGCGGCCGAGGCGGCCGGGCAGTCGCCGGAGGACTTCATCCGCGCCATCCAGGCCAGCCATGAGGCTGATTTCGCCGCATTCGGCGTTGAGTTCGACCACTACCACTCCACCCATTCGGAAGAAAACCGCGCGCTGGCCACGCAGATCTACACCCGCCTGCGCGACGGCACGCACGGCCCGGCGGCCATCGCCCGGCGCTCCATCCAGCAGCTGTTCGATCCGATGAAGCAGATGTTCCTGCCCGACCGCTACATCAAGGGCGACTGCCCCAACTGCGGCTCGCCCGACCAGTACGGCGACAACTGCGAGGTCTGCGGCAAGGCCTACTCGCCCACCGATTTGAAGAACCCGCGCTCGGTGATGTCCGGCGCCACGCCGGAATTGCGCGATTCGGAGCACTACTTCTTCGAGCTGGGCAAGTTCGAGGCATTCCTGCGCCAGTGGCTGGCGGGCGACGTGGCCCATCCGTCGGTGAAGGCCAAGCTGGCGGAGTGGCTGGAGGGCGGGCTGCGCGACTGGGACATCAGCCGCGACGCGCCCTACTTCGGCTTCCCCATTCCCGACGCGCCTGGCAAGTTCTTCTACGTGTGGCTGGATGCGCACATCGGCTACCTGGCCTGTTTCACGGCCCTGTGCGAGCGCGCGGGGCTGGATTTCGACGCCTACACCAGCGCGGCGCGCAACGCCGGCGGCGAAACCGAGATGCACCATTTCCTGGGCAAGGACATCATAAATTTCCACGGCCTGTTCTGGCCGGCCATGCTGCATGGCTCCGGCTACCGCGCGCCCACCGGCCTGCACGTGAACGGCTACCTCACCGTGAACGGCGCCAAGATGTCCAAGTCGCGCGGCACCTTCGTGATGGCGCGCACCTACCTGGACACCGGGCTGAACCCCGAGTACCTGCGCTACTACTTCGCCGCCAAGACCGGCGCCGGCGTGGTGGACCTGGACCTCAACCTCGAGGACTTCGTGGCCCGGGTGAACAGCGACCTGGTGGGCAAGTTCGTCAACATCGCCAGCCGCTGCGCCGGCTTCATCAGCAAGCGTTTCGATGGCGAATTGGCGGCGCAATTGCCGGATCCGGCCATGTACCAGCGCTTCGTGGCGGGAGTAAGCGAGATCGCCGCCAGCTATGCGCGCGACGAATCGGGCCAGGCCATGCGCCAGGTGATGGCGCTGGCCGACGAGGCCAACCGCTACATCGACGAGCACAAGCCCTGGGTGATCGCCAAGCGCGAAGGCGCGGATGCCGAGCTGCAGGCTGTTTGCAGCCAGGGCCTGAACCTGTTCCGGCTGCTGGCCACCGCGCTAAAGCCGGTGCTGCCGGCCACGGTGGCGCGCGCCGAGCAGTTCCTGCGGGCCCCGGTGGCCCACTGGGAAGACGTGACGCAGCCACTATTGGCCCACCGCATCGCACCCTTCGAAGCCCTGATGACCCGCATCGCGCCCGAGCAGATCGCCGCCATGACCCAAGCCAGCCAGCCAGATTCCCCTGTGGGAGGGACTTCAGTCCCGAGCCTTCCGGCCAAGAGCATCGGGGCTGAAGCCCCTCCCACAAGGGCAGCGCCACCCGCTTCTGTGGGAGGGACTTCAGTCCCGATGGCGACGCCTAGCACGGTGGGCATCGAGGATTTCGCCAAACTCGACCTGCGCCTGGGCAAAGTGCTCGAGTGCAGCTTCGTGGACGGCTCGGACAAGCTCCTGCGCTTCCTGCTCGACGCCGGCGACCTGGGCCAGCGGCAGATTTTCTCCGGCATCCGCGCCAGCTACGGCGAGCCGGAGAAACTGGTGGGTCGCATGGTGGTGTTCGTCGCCAACTTGGCGCCGCGCAAAATGCGCTTCGGCATCAGCGAGGGCATGATCCTGTCCGCCGGCCACGACACCGATGCACTGGTGCTGCTGGACGTGGACGCCGGCGCCCTGCCCGGCATGCCGGTGCGATAGCCGAGAACATGAGCGAAATCGCCCTGCTGCTGGTTGGCGCGGTTTTCGTCAACAACTTCGTGCTGGTCAAGTTCCTCGGGCTTTGCCCTTTCATGGGCGTTTCGCGCAGCCTGGACGCGGCCTACGGCATGGCGCTGGCCACCGGCTTCGTGCTCACGTTGTCCTCGGCGCTGGCGTGGGCGGTGCACCACTGGCTGCTGCTGCCGCTGGGCCTTGAGCACCTGCGCACGCTGGGCTTCATCCTGGTCATCGCGGCGGTGGTGCAATTCACCGAGATCGCGATGAACCGCCAGAGCCCGCGGCTGTACCGGGTACTGGGCATCTACCTGCCGCTGATCACCACCAATTGCGCGGTGCTGGGCGTGGCCCTGCTCAACGTGCAGGCGCGGCGCAGCCTGGGCGAATCGGTGCTGTACGGGCTGGGCGCGTCGCTGGGCTTCGGTGCCGTGCTGGTGCTGTTCTCGGCGATGCGCGAGCGGCTGGAAACCGCCGACGTGCCCGCAGCGTGGCGCGGCGCGCCCATCGCCTTGGTCACCGCCGGCCTGATGTCGCTGGCGTTCATGGGCTTCACCGGCATGGCGAACGGCTGATGGGCCTGGGTGCGCTGGCGATCGTGGCCTTGGCGGCAGCGCTGGGCGCACTGCTGGGCTGGGCCGCGGTGCGCCTGCGGGTGAAAGGCGACCCGATGGTGGAGCGCATCGACCGCCTGCTGCCGCAAACCCAGTGCGGCCAGTGCGGCTACCCGGGCTGCCGGCCGTATGCGCGCGCCATCGCCGCTGGCGAAGCCGAGATCAACCAGTGCCCGCCCGGCGGCGAGGCCGGCGTGCGCGCGCTGGCGCAGTTGCTCGGCCGTGAGCCGCTGCCGGTGAATCCCGACAACGGCATCGAGCAGCCACCCGTGGTCGCGCTGATCGTCGAAGCCGATTGCATCGGCTGCACCAAGTGCATCCAAGCCTGCCCGGTGGACGCGATTGTTGGCGCGCCCCAGCGCATGCATGTGGTGATTGCCGATCTGTGCACCGGCTGCGAACTGTGCCTGCCGCCCTGCCCGGTGGACTGCATCGTGCTGGTTGCGCCTGCCTAAAGCCGCTCGACCGTGTAGCCCTGGGCCTTCAGGCGCGCCACCACGCCGTCGTCGCCAAGCAGGTGCAGTGCGCCCACCACCACCAGCGTGTCGTCGCCCTGGCTTTGGTCCAGCGCCGCCTGCAGCCGCGGCAGCCACGCTTGGTTGCGATCCACGTTCACGCGCTGGTAAAGCTCGGGATACTCGCGCTTCATCTCGGCACCGGTCGCCTCGAACAGCCCGTCGGCATCGCCAGCGCGCCAGAGCGCATGCAGCTTGTCCACTTCCGACTCCAGGCTGCCCATTTCCTCCAGCGTGTCCTGCAGCGCCTGCAGCTGCTGCGCCGGCGCCATGCCGTCGAACACTTCAATCTGCTGCGCGCCGGATTCAAGGCCACGCACGGGCTTGCGGGCGTTCGCGGCGCGCTCGGCCATGTGCCGGTCCAGGCCGAGCCCGGCATCGAGGCCAGCCGCCGAGAGTTCGGTGAGCGCGACGATCAGGCTCGCGTACCAGGGCTCGAAGGGCTGCAGGTTCTCGAGCGGCACCTGGCGCTTTTCCGCGAAAGCGACCAGTTGCGTCCAAGTCTCAGGCGGCAGCGACTGCTGCAGCGTGGTGCCATCGCGCCGCAGCGCCGCCGCGGCCATCTGCCGCCCCAATGCGGGATCGCTGAGTTCAGCAGGCGAGAGTTCGAACAGCACCTGCTCGGCGTCCGCGAGCGCGGCGTAGGCCGCCGGCGCCAAGGGATAGTCCGCGGGCTTGAGCAGGTGGAAGGACCCCAGAAGGTAGATTGAATTATCCGCGTCGCTGACTTTCCACAGCAGGGGCTTCGGCGGCTCGGCTTGGGCCAAGCCAGTGGCGACGGCGAGCGCGACGGCGATGAAACTACGCATCATGGAGATTGGCTTGCTGCGCATTGGGCTCACTCAGGAAACGGCCGCGGCTTCTTCTCGCCCGCCGTCACCGCCAGGTCCAGTCGGTTTTCCGGCGGCGGCATCGGGCAGGTGGAATAGGCGACGAACGCACACGGCGGGTTGTAGGCGGTGTTGAAGTCCAGCGTGGTGGTGCCGTCCTTGCCGGCGGGTTCGGCGTAGACGAAGCGCGACGCCGCGTAGGTGTCATGGCCGCTGGTGCGATCGGCGAAAATGATGAAAAGCCGGCCATCGCCTTCGTCTACTGCCTCGACGCGGAAGCTCTTGCCATCCTTGTCGAACTCCAGCCAGCCCGGGTTGGCCATCGGCTCGACCATGCCCAGCACGTTGATGATCTCCAGCATCTTGCCCGGCGGATGCGCCTGGAAGCGGGCAGTGAACCGAAACGCTGGATCGATGTCGAAGTAATCGATTCCGGGGAAACTGGTGCGCGTGCGCGCCAGCGCATTGCGCACGCGCAGGCCGAAGCGACCCACGCGCTCGATCACCACGAAGCTGGCATCGCCGCGATTGAACCCCACCACCGTCGGGCCGCCCTCCTGGGTGTCAGCCAGCAGCGGCACGGTGCCGGTGGCGGGCTCGCCGTTGATGGTCACCTCGGTGTCGGGCGCGATACGCAGCGACAGCGCCCCGTCGTCCGACAGCGACAACATGCCCACCTGCGGCGGTCCAATGGCCAAGCGCGTGCCGTTGTCCTTGGCCGCGCCCACATACGTGGCGCCGGGAGTAATCCAGTGCAGGCCCACCAGTGAAAGCCAGCCATCGGGACGCGTCAGGCGGGCCACGCGCTGGTCGCGCCAGGCCAGGATTTCGCCTTCGTAGGCCAAACGTGCGGCGCGCTCGGCGCGCGCCTTGGTTGCCGACAGCGCGGCTTCGGCTTCGTCGTCGCCGCGGCCGCAGGCCGCCAGCAGCACCAGTGAAGCCAGGAAAAACAGTCGCAGGCGCATCAACGTCCCCTCATGAACAAACGGTCGAGTTCGGATTTACTCAGCTGCACCCAGGTGGGGCGGCCGTGGTTGCATTGGCCGCTGCGCTCGGTGGCTTCCATGTCGCGCAGCAGCGCATTCATTTCGGCCAATCCCAGGCGGCGGTTGGCGCGCACCGACGTGTGGCAGGCCAGCGTTGATAGCAGTTCATTGCGCGCCTCGTCCAGCCGGCGGGTCTGGCCGTGCTCGCGCAGGTCCGAAAGTACGTCCAGCACCAGCCCGCGCGGATCCAGGTCGGCCAGCAGGGTGGGCACGCTGCGCACGCTCACGGCCTGCGGGCCGGCGCGGCGAAGTTCGAAGCCGTAGCCGGCCAAGGTGTCGGCATGCTGTTCGGCCAGGTCGGCCTCGCGTTCGGAAACGGCCAAGGCGATCGGCACCAGCAGCGGCTGGCTGCGAATGCCTTCGCCATCGCGCGCGGTCTTGAGGCGTTCGTAGGTGATGCGCTCATGCGCCGCATGCATGTCCACCAGGATGAGGCCCTGCTCGTTCTCCGCCAGCACGAACACGCCGTGCAGCTGCGCCAGCGCATAGCCCAGGGGCGGCGACTCGGACTCGTTGGCGGCAGGCATCGCCGTCATCGTTGAACTCCCGGCAGCAGGCGTCCCGTAGAGCGCCGCATAGGCCGACATCGCTTCGCGCACCGGCAGGCCCAGGCCCGACTGCGCCGGCGGCGACCAGGTGCCGCCGCCGGCCGAGGCGTAGCCAGCGTCGGGCAGCGTTGCCAGTCCCGCGCGGGTGGCGGCGAGTGCTTCGTGCAGGGTGCGATAAATGAACTCATGCACCAAACGCTGCTCGCGAAAACGCACCTCGTGCTTGGCCGGGTGCACGTTCACGTCCACCTGGCGCGGGTCGCACTCCAGGAACAGCACGAAGGCCGGGTAGCGCCCGTGGAACAGCACGTCCGCATAGGCCTGGCGCACGGCATGGGCCACGGTGCGGTCGCGCACGGCGCGGCCGTTGACGTAGAAATACTGCTGATCGGCGCTGGAGCGCGCGGCCGTGGGCAGGCCGACCCAGCCCCGCAGCCGCAGTCCGGCGCCGGCATGCTCGATCTGCAGGCACTGCGCGGTGAACTCCTCGCCCAAGGCCTCGGCCACCCGGCGCACGTGCTCGTCAGCGTCGCGCACCGGCTTGTAGTGCCGGCTGAGGCGGCCGTTGTGGCTGATGCGCAGCTCCACCTGCGGCCGCGCCAGCGCCAGCGAGCGCAGCCACTCTTCGATATGCCCCAGTTCGGTGCGCTCGGCGCGAAGGAACTTGCGCCGCGCGGGGACGTTGTAGAACAAGTCGCGCACTTCCACCGTGGTGCCCGCGGGATGGGGCTGGGGCTGCGTTGGCGCGATGTGGCCACCGTCCACCTCCAGCCGCACGCCGTGCGCCTGCGCGGCGGTGCGTGAGACCATGGCGAAGCGGCTCACCGAGGCAATCGACGGCAAGGCCTCGCCGCGGAAGCCCAGCGTGGCCACTTGTTCGAGGTCATCGAGCGAGGTGATCTTGCTGGTGGCGTGGCGCGAAATGGCCAGCGCGAGCTCATCAGCCGGGATCCCGGCGCCATCGTCGCGGATCCGGATCAGGCGGATGCCGCCCTCTTCCAAATCAATGTCCAGGCGGGTGGCGCCGGCGTCCAGGGCATTTTCCACCAACTCTTTCACCACCGACGCCGGGCGTTCCACCACTTCGCCGGCGGCGATCTGGTTCACCAGGGTGTCGGGGAGCTGCAGGATCGGCACGGCGGGTACCGCTGGGAATAGGACCCCAATGATACCAGCGGCGCAGGGGCTTACTTGGGCACGGAAGCCAGGGTGGCGGCGACCGGGATGGTCAGGCGCTCACCGACGCGCACCACGTCGCCATGCATGCGGTTGGCGGCGCGGATGGTGTTCACCGGCACGCCGTGGCGGGCCGCGATCAGGTTCAGGGTTTCGCCGCGGCTGACCACGTGCTGGCGGCTGCCGCCAAACTGGCCCTGGCGCGACGCATACCAGGTGCCAGGCGGCGCCTGGTCGGCGAAGTAGCTGCGCACGCCAGCAACGATGGCGCTGGCCATGCGGCCGCGGTAGGCCGGGTCATTGAGCTTGGCCTCTTCGCCCGGGTTGGAAATGAAGCCGGTCTCCACCAGCATCGAGGGCACGTCCGGGGAACGCAGCACCACGAAGTTGGCGCGTTCGATCTGCGGCTTGTGCGCCTTGCCCACTTGCTTCAGCGACGCCAGCACCTGGCCAGCCACGTCGTCGGAAACGCGCATGGTGGCGTTCTGCGACAGATCCAGCAGCACCGCGGCGAGGTTCTTGTCGCGCGCATCCAGCTCCACGCCACCCACCAGGTCCGCGGCGTTCTCCTGGTCGGCCAGCCAACGCGCCGCTTCCGAGGACGCGCCGCGCAACGACAGCACGTAAACCGAAGCGCCGTTGGCCGCGCGGTTATGCGCCGCATCGGCATGGATGGAAATAAACAAGTCGGCTTCGGCCTCGCGCGCCATCATGTAGCGCTGGCCCAGCGGGATGAAAACGTCGCGGTCGCGAACCAGATAGGCCTGCATCCCGGGATCGGCGTTGACCAGCTTGGCCAATTCGCGCGCCATGGCCAGCGTGATGTCTTTTTCGTACTTGCGGGTCGGGCCCACGGCCCCCGGATCCTTGCCGCCGTGGCCGGCGTCAATGGCGATTATCAGCTTGCGCTCGCCGGTGCCGATGACGTCCTGCACGGTGCGCGCCGGCGGCGGCGCACTGGTGGCGGTGGCGCGGTCGTTGATCAACTCAAGCACCAGATGCGTGGTGCTGCCGCTGCGCTCGATCCGGCTGCGCGGCTTTACGCCGTGGCCCAGGTCCATGACCACGCGCAGGTCGCCCTCGGCCGGCTTGCCGGTGCGTACGCCCGACACCACGCCGTTGGGCTGGGGTGAACGGTAGCCGGGCGCCAGCGACGTACCCGAGAGGTCCAGGACCAGCCGGTGCGGGTTGGCCAGAGTGAAAATCTTGTATTCGGTCGGCCCCGAAAGCTCCAGCACCGCGCGGGTGCTGCCCTCGGCGTCCACCAGCTTGAGCGCATCCAGCTGGGCGGCGTGGGCACTACCCGCGGCCAGAGCCAGCAGGGACGCGGGTATCAGGGCAAGGGCAGAACGTATGCGCATGGCTCGGATTGAACCACTGGATTCCGGAAAAAGCAAGTTTTTCCTTTGGAATCCGTAGCCTGCCTGACCTTCCTAGGAATCGGCTCAGGTGACGCCCGGAGAAGGCGTCAGTACGGGAGTTTTGCCAGCCAGGCCGCGCCAGCCTCGGTGCCGGCAGCCGCCTGCAGCCGGCGCCCTTCGCCCGCCAGGGACAGTGCGAGCTGGAGGTCGGCCGCGGGCAAGCCGCTGCCGCCCCGCTCAGGCCACTCCACCAGCCACAGCGTGGCTTCGGCCGCCAGTTCGTCCAGGCCAAGGAAATCCAGCTCCGAGGCCGCCGCCAGGCGATACAGATCCAGATGCGCCGCCTCGCCGCCGGGAATCGGATAGCGCTCCACCAGGGTGTAGGTGGGGCTCTTGATGGCGCCGGCGACCCCCAACGCCCGCAGCCAAGCCCGCGCGAGGCTCGATTTGCCGGCGCCCAGCGGACCGTGCAGGTAAACCACCGCACGCGACGGCGCGCAGGCAGCCAACGCTGCGCCGATTGCATCCGTGGCTTGCGCATCTGGCAGCAGGAACTCCCGGGTCATGCGGGGTTGGCCAAACGGCGCAGCGGCTCGAACAGATCCGAGGGCAGCAGCCCGCGCTCACCGCCCACTTTGGCCGCGGCATCACCGGCAGCCGAATGCAGCAATGCGCCCGCCACCGCGGCCTGGAACGGCAGCAGCTGCTGCGCCAGCAGCGCCGCGATCACGCCCGACAGCACGTCGCCCATGCCGCCCGTGGCCATGCCAGGGTTGCCGGCGCCAATCACGGCGGTTGTCTCGCCGGGCGCGGCCACCAAGGTGCCGGCGCCTTTGAGCACCACCACGCAGCCGTAGCGCAGCGCCAAGGCTTCGGCGGCGCCGAAACGGTCCGCCTGCACCCCGAGCTTGTCGCAGCCCAGCAGGCGCGCCGCTTCGCCCGGATGCGGTGTCAGCAACGCCTGCGGAACCAGCTGCGGTTGCTCAGCCAGCAGGTTCAAAGCATCAGCGTCCAGCACCAGCGGCTTGCCGCTGGCCAGGGCGACGGCAAACAGCGCGCGCCCCCAGTCGCCCTGCCCCAGCCCCGGGCCCACCGCCAACACCGAGGCGCGCGCGATCAGCGGCAGCAACGCATCGGCGTTTTCCACCGCATGGGTCATGGCCTCGGGCCGCGCGGCAACCAGTGCGGATACGCCGGAACGGCGGGTGGCCACCGACGCCAAACCCACGCCGGTGCGCAGCGCGCCCTCGGCACACAGCCGCACCGCGCCACCCATGCCCTCCTCGCCGCCAATGCACAGCACATGGCCGTGCTCGCCCTTGTGCGCGTTGGCATGCCGCGGCGCCAGCCAGCGCGCCAGTCCGCCGGGCAAACACAGCTGTGCCGCCATCGGAACGTCGTCAAATGCGCCGATGGGTAAATCCAGCCGATCCAGCCGCACTTCACCGTCGAAATCGCGCGCCATGCCGGTGTAAAGCCCACGCTTTGCCGCGACGAAACTCAAGGTCACGCTGGCGCGAACCGCTGCGCCTTGCGCGTAGCCGGTATCGGCATCCAGTCCCGAAGGCACGTCCAGCGCCAGCACCGGCACGCGGCTGGCATTCATGCGCTCAATCATCGCTTGGGCCGCCTCCGCGGGCGGGCGCGAGAGGCCAGTACCGAACAGCGCGTCAACCCAGACGTCCACCCGGGGCAACTGGCCGTCGAAAGCCAGCACGCTGCCGCCCTGCGCGCGCCAGTCGGCCAGCGCCGCGCGCGCTTCCGGCGTGGTCGAAGCCAGCCCGGGCAGCGCCACCAGGCGCACGGTGCAGCCCGCGGCCTGGGCCAGGCGGGCCAGAACATAGCCGTCGCCGCCGTTGTTGCCCGGACCGCAGGCCACGCCCACCGTGCGCGCCTGCGGCCAGCGCTGGCGCAGCAGGCGCCACGCGGCGGCACCCGCGCGCGCCATCAGTTCCTCGGCCGGCACGCCGAATTCGCGGGTCGCGCGCTCGTCCATGGCCCGCACCTGGGCCGGGCGGTATAGCGGCAGCAGTTCACTCATGCGGGGATTCTATACTTGCCGCGATGCCCGACTTCGACGCCCTCACCCGCGAGATCAAGACCTGGAGCCTGGAGCTTGGGTTCCAGCAGCTGGGCGTGGCCGGCGTCGCGCTGGACGAAGACGAGGCGCACTTGCGCGACTGGCTGGCACAGGGCCAGCACGGCCGCATGGAGTACATGGCGCGGCACGGCAGCCGGCGCTCGCGACCGGCGGAACTGGTGCCGGGCACGCTGCGGGTTATTTCGGTGCGCATGGACTATGGCACCGGCGACGATGCCGCCGCCTGGGCCACGCTTGAACAGGCCGAGCAGGCCTACGTGGCCCGCTACGCGCTGGGGCGCGATTACCACAAGGTGATGCGCGGGCGCCTGCAGCGGCTGGCCGACCGCATCGCCGAGCAGATCGGGCCGTTCGGCTATCGGGTCTTCGTTGATTCAGCGCCAGTGCTGGAGCGGGCGCTGGCGCGCGACGCCGGCCTGGGCTGGATCGGAAAACACAGCTGCCTGATCAACAAGACCGCCGGCAGCTGGTTTTTCCTGGGCGAAATATTCACCGACCTGCCCTTGCTGGTAGATGCGCCCGCCAGCGCCCACTGTGGCACCTGCACGCGCTGCATCGAAGTCTGCCCCACGGGCGCCATCGTGGCGCCGTATCGGGTGGATGCGCGGCGCTGCATCAGCTACCTCACCATCGAACTGAAAGAAGCGATCCCGGAGGAGCTGCGGCCGCTGATGGGCAACCGGATCTTCGGCTGCGACGACTGCCAGCTGGCGTGTCCCTGGAACAAGTTCGCAGTGCGCGCGGACGAGCCTGATTTCCGGGTTCGAAACCAGTTGGACCAGGCTACGCTGGCCGAGCTTTTTGCCTGGGATGAGGCGCAGTTCCTGCAGCGCACCGAGGGCTCGGCCATTCGCCGCACCGGCCACGAGGGCTGGCTGCGCAATATCGCCGTGGCCTTGGGCAACGCACCGCGCACCGACGAAGTGCTGGCTGCGCTGGCCAGCCGCCGTGACGACCCCAGCGCCTTGGTGCGCGAACACGTGGCGTGGGCGCTGGCGCGGCACGCCGGTGCACACGCTCGCGGCTAGCTGCGCTGGCGGATTTCCGCCAGGAAAGCCCGCGTCACCGGATCGGCCACCGACACCCCGGGATTGGACAGCGCCGGGAGCAGTTCGCCCGCCATCTGCTTGCCCAGCTCCACGCCCCACTGGTCGAAGGCATTGATGCCCCAGAGCACCGACTGCACGTAAACGCTGTGCTCGTAAAGCGCCAGCAGTGCGCCAAGACTTTGCGGGGTGAGTTCGTCCAGCAACAGCAGGGTGGACGGACGGTTGCCCGGATAGGCGCGCTGCGCGTCATCGGAGGCGGCACCGTTGGCCAAGGCCTGCATCTGGGCCAGCAGGTTGGCCAGCAGCGCACTGTGATTGGCAGCGAACGCATGCGCTGGACGCACCACGCCGAGGAAATCGGCCGGCACCACCTGCGTGCCCTGGTGCAGGGCTTGGAAAAAACTGTGCTGGGCGTTGGTTCCCGGGCCGCCCCAGAGCACCGGCACCGTTTGGCCCTGCACCGGCGTGCCGTCCACCTGCACCGACTTGCCCAGGCTTTCCATCACCAGCTGCTGCAAGTAGGCCGGCAGCAGCGCCAGGCGCTCGTCATAGGGCAAAACGGCCTGGCAGGCATGGCCGAGTGCGTTGCGGTTCCAAACGCCCACTAAAGCGTGCCAAACGGCGAGATTGCCAGCCAGCGGCGTTTGGCGGACGTGCGCATCCATCTGCGCGGCGCCTTCGAGCATCTGCGCGTAGCCGGTGCGGCCCACCGCCAGCTGCAGCGCGAAGCCCACCGCCGACCACAGTGAGTAGCGTCCACCCACCCAGTCCCACATCGGCAGCACGCGTGCCGGCGCCACGCCGAATGCCTCGGCGCGCGCGACGTTGGCACTCACCGCGTAAAGCCGTTCGGCGCCACCCAGCCAGTCGCGCAGCAGTGCGCCGTTGAGCAGCGTTTCCTGGGTGCCGAAGGTCTTGGAGACTAGGATGGCCGCGGTATGTGCCGGATCCAGCCCGTGCAGCAAGTGCTGGGCCGCGCTGCCGTCCACGTTGGTGAGGAAGTGCACGCGGAAACGCCCGTCGTGGAAATCCTTAAGTGCATCCACCGCCAGCCGCGGGCCGAGGTCGGAGCCGCCAATGCCGACGTTGACGATGTCGGTAACGTCGGTGGCAACCAACTGTTGATGCAGCAGATCCATGGTTTGGCGCGCGGCCGTAGCCTGCGCATGAGCTGCGCTGGCGGTGTCGCCTTGGCCCAGGTTGCTGCGCAGCGCGGTGTGCAGCGCCGGTCGGCCTTCGGAACGGTTGACCATGGCACCGTCGAACAGCGCCTCGATGGCCTCGGCCACGCCGGCCGCTTGGGCAATTGCAAACAGCGCGTCGCGCGCCGCCGCATCAATACCCTGGCGCGCGAAGCTGGCGTAGAGCGCGCCCACACGCATTGAGAAATCGCCCGTATGGCTGGCGTTGGCCGACGCCAGCGCCGACAGGCGCTGCCCCGACAGGCGCTCGGCGTGCAGGCGCAATGCCTGCCAGTGACGCTCCGTCAGCATCGCGCGCTCAGGCACCGTCGAACTCCAGGTTGTCTATCAGCCGGGTGCGGCCCAGCCTTGCCGCCACCAGAGCCACCAGCCCAGGCTCGTTGGCCGCCTTGGCGCGGGTCAGGTCGGCGCGTCGCACTTCGGCATAGTCCACCGAAAAACCGGCCGCCTCCAGCCGCTGCATCGCTTCATCCTCGATGCCGGCCACGGGCAGCCCCTGGCGCGCTGCATCGCGCATGAAACACAGCGTCTGGTAGATGTGAAGCGCGGTCTGTCGCTGCTCGCCCACCAAGTATTGATTGCGCGAACTCATGGCCAGGCCATCGGGCTCGCGCAGCGTGGGCGCCGGCAGGATCTCCACCGGAAAGCTCATTTCCCGCGCCATGTAGCGGATTACCTGCAGCTGCTGGTAGTCCTTGCGCCCGAACACGGCCAGGTCCGGCTCCACCATGTTGAACAAGCGCGCTACCACCTGGGCCACGCCGTTGAAATGCCCGGGCCGATGCGCGCCGCACAGGATGTCGGTGATGCCCGGCACGTGCATCTGCACGCAGCCCATGGTGCCGAACGGATACATTTGCTCCACCGGCGGCAGCAGCAGCGCGTCGCAGCCGGTTTCGGCCAAGCCCTTGATGTCGCTGTCGGGCGTGCGCGGATAGCGCGCGTAGTCTTCGTTGGGACCGAACTGGGTGGGGTTGACGAAGATGCTCGCCACCACCTTGTCGGCGTGCTTTTGCGCCAGTGCGATCAGCGCGTGGTGACCGGCATGCAGGTTACCCATGGTGGGCACGAAGCCGATGCTCGCGCCTTCGCGCCGCCATTGCCGGACCTGGGCGCGCAGCGCTGCCAGCGTAACGTGGGTCTGCATGCTCAGTAGCCGTGTTCGGGAGCGGGAAACGTACCGTCGCGCACCGCCTGCGCGTAGGCCTGGAAGGCACCCAGCACCGAGCCGCCTTCGGCCAGGAAATCCTTGACGAAACGTGGGCGGCGATGGCCGCTGTTGAGCCCCAGCAGGTCGTGCATCACCAGTATCTGGCCGTCGCAGTCGGGCCCGGCGCCAATGCCGATGGTGGGCACGGACACTGCGGCGGTAATCTGCGCCGCCAGCGCCGAAGGCACGCATTCAAGCACCAGCAGGTCGGCGCCCGCGGCGACCACCGCGTGGGCGTCGGCCAGCAGCTTGGCGGCCGCGTTGGCCTCGCGGCCCTTCACCTTGTAGCCGCCCAGACGCAGCACCGACTGCGGCGTCAGACCCAGGTGCGCGCAGACCGGGATCTCGCGCTCGGACAGGAAACGAATGATTTCAAGTTTGTGGCCGGCGCCTTCGAGCTTGACCATCGCCGCGCCGGCCTGCAGGCAGCGCACCGAAGCTTCCAGGGCGCGCGTGGGGCTGGCATCGGCCTGGAACGGCAGGTCGGCTACCAGGCAGGTGCGCGCCAGGCCGCGCGCCACGCAGGCCACGTGGTAGACGATGTCGTCCACGGTCACCGGCAGGGTGCTGTCGTGGCCTTGGCAGACCATGCCCAGGGAGTCGCCCACCAGCACCAGGTCGATGCCGGCGGTGTCCATGCTGCGGGCGAACCCGGCGTCGTAAGCGGTCAGTGCAACGATGCGCTGGCCCTGCGCCTTGAATTTGCGCAGCGCCGGCACCGTGAGGCGCACGCGAGCCGGGGTGGGGGAATCGTTCGCATACATGGCAGTGGGCCGGGTCTCGGGACGCCTAAGGTATCGCTTCGATGCCCGAAACATCCACCGCGGCCAACAGCGTCTTCACATCGCCTCGGCCGGGGACCACCAACTGGGACGCAATCTCGGCCAGCGGCACCAGTACGAAGGCGCGCTCGTGCAAGTGCGGATGCGGCACGCTCATTCCCGGCTCGTCCAGCAACTCCTCGCCGTACAGAAGCAGGTCCAGGTCCACCGGGCGCGGACCCCAGCGGTCGGCGGCGCTGCGCACGCGGCCGAAGCGCTGTTCAATCTCCAGCAGTGCGTTCAGCAGCACCCGTGCCGGCATGCGCGTTTGCAGCTCCACCACGGCGTTGAGGAAATCGGGCTGGTCGGTGCGGCCCCAGGCCGGCGTGCGGTAGAACGCCGACTGCTGGCGGATGGAGGTTTGCGGCAGCGCGTCCACGGCCCATAGGGCTTCGGTGAGCGTGATCTCCACCTCGCCCGAATTGCCACCCACGCCCACGTAGGCGCGGACCGGGGCATCGGGCCTCATTCGCCGCCACCGCCGGTGACGGCGCCGCCCGGACGGCGGCGACGGCGGCGCTTCTTGGGTGCCGAGGGGCTATCGGTGGCGAATTCTTCGGCACCCTCGGCGCCGTGCTCGCGGCGCGGAGACTTGGCATCGAGGCGCTCGGCCAACTGCTCGGGCGCCTGGGCCTGGGCCTCGCGCCAGAAGGCGACGTCCTCGGCCACCTCGGGCGTGCCGCTGGCGCGCAACTCCAGGAAATCAAAAGCGGCGCGAAAGCGCGGATGCGACAGCAGCCGAAACACGCGCTTGCGCACGCGCTGGTTGAAACGCGGCTGCAGCAGCCAGATTTCCTGCATCGGCATCGAGAACCGGCGCGGCAGCGCGATGCGCTGGGCCTGGTGCAGGGTCACGCGGTCGGCGGCCCGCTGCTGCGCCACCAGCGGATCGGTGCCGGCTTTCTGCATCACTGCCAATTCGCGGCAATAGGCCGGCCACAGCAGGGCCGCGAACAGGAAGGCCGGCGTCACCGGCTTGTCTTGCGCAATGCGCAGGTCGGTGTTGCGCAGGGCTTCGAGCAGCATCGTGCGCAGCGCGCCGCTGCGGTTGGTTTCCAGCGCCAGCGCGGTTTCCGGGAACAGGGCGGGCAGCAGGCCGTGGTCTTCGAGCGCCAGGAAGCTGCTCTCGGCGTGGCCGGCAAGGAACATCTTCAGGCACTCATCGAACAGGCGCGCCGGTGGGGCGGCGGCCAGCAGCGGCGCCAGTTCGGGCATCGGCGCAGCCGCGTCGGGCGCGATGGTGAAGCCCAGCTTGGCCGCCAGGCGGGCCGCGCGCAGCATCCGCACCGGGTCTTCGCGGTAACGCTCCACCGGGTCGCCGATCAGGCGCAGCACGCGGTCCTGGCAATCCTGGTAGCCGCCGACGTAGTCGCGCACCGAGAAATCCTCGATGGCGTAATACAGCGCATTGGCGGTGAAGTCGCGGCGCACCGCGTCGTCTTCGATGGTGCCGTAGACGTTGTCGCGCAACAGGCGGCCACCGTCTTCGGTTTCGCGGCCACCGCTGCCGTCGTCGACGTTGGCGCGGAAGGTGGCCACTTCGATGATTTCGCGGCCGTAGACCACGTGCGCCAGCCGGAAGCGGCGGCCAATCAGCCGGCAGTTGCGGAACAGCGACTTCACCTGTTCGGGCGTGGCGTCGGTGGCCACGTCGAAATCCTTGGGATGTCCGCCCACCAGCAGGTCGCGCACCGCGCCGCCGACCAGATAGCCCTGGAAGCCGCCCTCGCGCAATCGGTAAAGCACGCGCAGCGCATTGGGGCTGATGTCCTTGCGGGAAATGCCGTGCTCTGCGCGCGGGACAATCAGGAGTTGGTTGGTAATGGCGATGCGAATATCCAAGGGTTGGGGGCGATGGCACGGGGCCCGCGCGGCGCCGGCGGCGGGGCGTTGGCTTCCCGGTGCCGGTAAAGCCCGGTATACTAGCGCTCGTGCCGCTGTTGCGTCATCTGCGCTCCCTTCGTCTAGTGGCCTAGGACACGGCCCTCTCAAGGCTGGAACAGGGGTTCGAGTCCCCTAGGGAGCGCCACATTCCAAGGCCCGGCCACCGCCGGGCCTTTCTTCATCTTCCGGAAACTCGCATGCCCTTCGTCGTGATCGAGAACTGCATCCGCTGCAAGTACACCGACTGCGTGGAAGTCTGTCCGGTGGACTGCTTCCACGAGGGCCCCAATTTCCTGGTGATCGACCCGGACGAGTGCATTGACTGCACCCTGTGCGAGCCCGAGTGCCCGGCCAAGGCCATCTACCCCGAAGACGACGTGCCGGCCGGCCAAGAAGGTTTCATTGCCCTGAACGCCGAACTGGCGAAAGCCTGGCCGGTGATCACCACCCGCCAGGACCCCCTGCCCGATGCCGCCGCTTGGGACGGCAAGCCGGGCAAGCTCGACCAGCTCCAGCGCTGACGCTGCTCAGCCCAAGCGGGCCTTCAGCAGGCCCAGCAGCTCGTTGGAGGCCGCCGAATTCATCGGCTTGCCGTCCGGACCCAGCGCGGTAACGCGCGTTTCGGCGCCCACGGCCTCGGCGCGGACCAGCATGGTCACGCCTTCGTAAGTCACTTCGTAACTGTTGAGCAACTTGACGGCATCGCCCACGGTGACGCCGGGGACTTTGCCCAAGGCCAGGCCCAGTCGGCGCCAGGCGCTGTCGACGCCATCGGCCATGGTGAATGAGGAAATGCCGGCCGCCGCAGGCGCCGAGGCCGCATTGGGATTGGCGCTGACCGAAGGCACCGTGATGGCAGCCGCGGTATTGGGCAGGTCCATGCCGGGCGGCACTTCCAGCGGCTGGTTCTGCGCGCTTTCCTTGTAGTTGGCATCGATGCCGAGCTTGTCGCGGGTCCAGGCACAGCCGCCCTGCGACAGCACGGCAAAGGCCACGGCGCCGAGCAACAGCGGGCGAAGGGAAAGCGGGGACGCGGTCATGGTGTTCTCCTGGAGGGCGCCGCGGCCGTGCTGCGGGCTAGGTGACAATGGTAAGCGGGATCAGGGCAGATCGTGTTCAAGGCGCTGGCAGAGGGCGGCCAGAGCATCAGCGCGGGCATTGTGCCCGGTCGACAGGGCCAGCAGGGGCAGGCGCAGGCCGTGGCCCAGCCCCATGCGCGCCATCAGGGCTTTCACCGGGATGGGGTTGGGCTCGACGCCCAAGAAGTCATAGAGCGCTTCCAGGCGGGCGTCCAGCGCCCACGCATCGGCCGCGCGGCCTGCCGCGGCCATGGCCGCCAAGCGACTGAAGGCGCGCGGCACGACGTTGGAGGCCACCGAAATCACGCCGCTGGCGCCGCCAAGCATGGCGCGCACGAACGTAGGGTCGTCGCCGCTGAGCAGCACGAACCCGTCGTGGGCCAACGGATACAGATCGGCCCAGCGTGCCTCGTCGCCACGCGCCTCCTTCAGCCCGACGATGCCGGGCTGGCGGCAAAGCCGGGCCACTGTTTCAGGCAGCAGGTCGCAGCCGGTGCGGCCAGGCACGTTGTAGAGCACCACCGGCAATCCGCCCTGCTCCGCCACGGCCTGGTAATGGGCCACCAACCCGTCCTGGGTGGGCCGCACGTACGGCGGCGTCACCACCAGCGCCGCATCGGCGCCACCCGCGCGCGCCAGCTGGGTCTGGGCAATGGTCTTGGCGGTGTTGGACTGCCCGGTGCCCGCGAGCACCACCATCCTGCCCGCTACCTGGGCCACGGCCGCGAGCAGCAGCGTGCTGAACTCGGCGTCGGTCAGAGCCGCTGCCTCGCCGGTGGATCCGGCCACCACGATGCCCCGGGAACCGCCGGACAGCTGGGCCTCGACAAGGCGCGTCCAAGCGGGGAGGTCAAGCGCGCCAGCGGCCGTGAACGGCGTGGCCAAAGCGGTGATGCTGCCGGAAAGGTGCAATGCAGGGGCCTTGCTGGGAATGTCTGCGATGTTACTTGCGGGCTCAAAGCGGCGGCAAGTATGCTGGCCCTGACCATTTCGCGCCGCTTCAGCCGCGCCGCCACGGAACCCTGAATTGACCGACACCGCCGCACGTCCGCCCGCCAACGAAAACCACCTGCTGATCAGCGCCTACACTACGCATCCGCAGTCGCCCCTGCTGGCAGTGACCCGCCGCATTTCCGACAGCGGCTGCAACATGGTGGATGCGCGCCTTTCCACCGTGGGCCGGGACGTTTCGGTCACCGCCCTGGCGGTGGGCTCCTGGGACGCCGTGGCGAAGCTTGAAGCCATGCTCACCCGGCTCGAGCGCGAGGAAGGCTTCAAGCTGGTCTGGTACCGCACCGGCCCCAAGGCACTGCAGTCCAACCTGCTGCCCTACATCGTGGAAGTGGTGGCGGCCGACAAGCCCGGCATCCTGTTCCAGCTGGCCGACTTCTTCGACCGCCAGAGCATCACCATCGAAAGCCTGCACAGCTCGCGCTACCGCGCCATGCAGACTGGCGCCGACATGTTCTCGGCCCAGGTCACCATCGGCATCCCAGCCAACATGCACATCGCCGCACTGCGCGACGATTTCCTCGAGTTCTGCGACCACCTCAACCTCGACGCCATCATGGATCCGATGAAGTTCTGAGGACGGCAATGATCGACACCGGCGACCGCGTCATCGATCTACCCCTCAGCCTGGGCAAGGCTGGTGCCGCCAACCTGGCCGACTACCGCGGCCAGTGGCTGGTGCTGTATTTCTACCCCAAGGACAGCACCCCGGGCTGTACCACCGAGGGGCTGGACTTCAACGCCCTGTACCCGAAGTTCCGCCGTGCAAAGGCGGAAATACTCGGTGTGTCGCGCGATTCGGTGAAATCGCACCAGAACTTTTGCGCCAAGCAAGGCTTCGTGTTCGACCTGGTGTCGGACACCGACGAGGCGCTGTGCCGGGCGTTCGGTGTCATAAAAGAGAAGAACATGTATGGCAAGAAGGTAATGGGCATCGAGCGCAGCACCTTCCTGATCGATCCCGAAGGCCGCGTTGCCGAAAGCTGGCGCGGCGTAAAGGTTGCCGACCACGCCGCAACGGTGCTGGCGGCGCTGCAAAAGGCCGCCAAGACAAAGTGATGCATCCCCGAGCAAACCCGCCCCGCCGTCTCGCCCCGCGAGCCACGGCGGTGCGTCGCCGTGCCGTTACACCCGGCTCCACTCCGTGTCCAACCCAGCTGAGAACCCCATGACTCGAAGCAAGCGGATCTATGTACTGGACACCAACGTGCTGATGCACGACCCCACAGCGCTGTTCAAGTTCGCCGAACACGACGTTTTCATCCCGATGATGGTCCTGGAGGAACTCGATAACGGCAAGAAAGGCCACAGCGAAGCGAGCCGAAATGCCCGCCAGGTGAGCCGTTTCCTCAACGAGATAATCGAGGCGCACGGTAACCAGAACCTCGAAGACGGCGTGAAGCTGGCCCAGCCCAAGGGCCTGCAGCTGCGCGCGGAAGCTAGCGTAGGCAGGCTGCTGTTCCAGCTCAAGCCGATGGAGACTGGTAAGCGTTTCGGCACCGTGATGCCGGACAACCAGATCCTGGGTTCGATCCTGCAGCTGATCGAGGACAACCCCGGCGTGCCGGTGGTGCTGGTGTCCAAGGACATCAACCTGCGCATCAAGGCCTCCATCTGCGGCGTCAAGGCCGAGGACTACGAGAACGACCGGGCGATTGACGATTTCAACCTGCTGTTCACCGGCGCCACCGAGCTGCCGGTGGATTTCTGGGAGCAGCACCAGAGCAGCCTGCGCAGCTGGACCGAGAAAGGCCGCACGTTTTATGAAGTGAAGCGCAAGGACGACGACGGCTGGTATCCCAACCAGTTCCTGTACATGCCGGGCAGCGACGAAGTGGAGATGAAGGTGGCGCGGCTGGATGAGGAGCGCGCGATCCTGCAGATCGTCGACGACTTCCGCAGCCCCCAGCACCAGGTGTGGGGCATCAACGCCCGCAACCGCGAGCAAAACTTCGCCTTCAATGCGCTGATGGACCCGGAAATCGATTTCGTCACCCTGCTGGGCACTGCCGGCACCGGCAAGACTCTGCTGGCGCTGGCGGCGGGTCTGACCCAGACCATGGACATCCAGCGCTACCGCGAGATCATCATGACCCGCGCCACGGTGAGCGTGGGCGAGGACATCGGCTTCCTGCCCGGCACCGAGGAAGAAAAAATGACGCCGTGGATGGGGGCGCTCACCGACAACCTGGAAGTGCTCACCCACACCGAGGACCACGGCAGCTGGGGCCGCGGCGCCACCAACGAGCTGTTGGCCAGCCGCATCAAGATCCGCTCGATGAACTTCATGCGCGGGCGCACCTTCCTCAACCGCTGGGTGATCGTGGACGAGGCGCAAAACCTCACGCCCAAGCAGATGAAGACCCTGATCACCCGTGCCGGCCCGGGCACCAAGATCATCTGCATGGGCAACGTGGAGCAGATCGACACGCCCTACCTCACCGAGACCACCTCGGGCCTCACCTACGCCGTTGACCGCTTCAAGAACTGGGCGCACTCGGCCCACATCACCCTGCGGCGCGGCGAGCGTTCGCGCCTGGCTGACTACGCTTCGGAAGTTTTGTGAGGCCATGACCGAACGGCTTGCCACGTGGGTCTGGGCCGGAGCCGCGGCCCTGGCCTGCGTGGCCGGCATGGTGAACGTGGTGGGCTATCTCAGCTTCGAGCACCAGGCCATCACCCACCTCACCGGCACCACGTCACTGCTGGGCGCGGCGCTTGCCCGCGGTGACTTCCGCGCCTCGTGGCAGCTGGCGACGATGATCCTGGCGTTCGTGTCTGGCGCCGTGCTCAGCGGCCTGCTGATCCAGGACAGCGTGCTGCGCCTAGGGCGACGCTATGGCGTGGCGCTGGGCATTGAATCGCTGCTGCTGTTCGCTTCGGTGCCACTGTTCCAGCGTGGACTGTTCCTGGGTCCCGTGCTGGCGGCGATGGCCATCGGCCTTCAGAACGCCATGGCCACCACCTACAGCGGCGCCATCGTCCGCACTAGCCACCTCAGCGGCATGTTCACCGACTTGGGCATCACCCTGGGCCACACGCTTCGCGGACTGCCGGTGGCGCGACGCCGGCTGGCGCTGTGCGTGGTGATCATCTCCGCGTTCCTGGCCGGCGGCATCCTCGGGGCGCTGCTGTTTGGGCGCTGGGAGCATCGCGCGCTCTACCTGCCTGCACTGCTCACCGGGACCACCGGGCTGGTCTACACCGTCTACCGTCATCGCAACATCGCCTCCGGGAGCCTGCGTCCATGAGCCACCGACCCGTCAGCGTCCTCACCATCGCCGGCTCCGATTCTGGCGGCGGCGCCGG